>DNNY01000003.1:0-5652 GCA_003497765.1 Oceanospirillaceae bacterium | reverse complement strand
TACCAACTGAGCTATCGGGGAAACACTCAATGTGGAGGCGAATATTAAAGATCAAGGGGCCTTTCGTCAAGGGCATTTTTTTATTTTATCTGAATAACTTAGGATTTTTTATATCGGCTCCTGCCAGCCAGTCTGGTAGTTCTAAAATTGGCTTGATTAAGCTAATAAAAATCAGCCTCAAGAGCATAAAATAGCCTGTTATGGTAAACTTTGATGCATATTGAAGTACTGACGTAGTTGATGCAAGGGAGTCAAGATGTCGAGCATAAACGAGCAACTTTTGCAGGCTGTTTTATCACCATTGCAGGTGGAACATCATGAGCTAACTAACGATAGCCATATGCACAGTGGCCCTGCTCAAGATAGTCATTTTAGTTTACTTTTGGTATCCGAAATATTTGCTGGTTTAATGCCAGTAAAGCGTCACCAGCTAGTCTACGAGCTTGTTGGTGACTTGATGGGCAACCCCATTCATGCGCTGGCTCTGCACTGCTATACACCACAGCAATGGGCTACAAAGCAGGGTATGCCAGCAGCCCCTAATTGCCTAGGTGGTAGCAAATCTGACCAATAGAATGCCAGAGCATTTCTGCTTATAAGGTTAGAATATGCTTAGAAATCACCTGTGCCCGCTAATTCGGCCTTACGCTTTGTAATAAATTCCTGCAGCGCATTATCAATGGTTGGGTCTAACTCAGGGGCTTCATAGGCAGCTAATTGCTTTTTCCACAAGGTATTGGCGCGTTGACGCATATCAAGGCTACCGTCCTCTTCCCACTGTTCAAAGCTATTATTATCGGTCAGATTAGACATATAAAAAGCGGTTTGGAAGTTTGCTTGCGTATGGGCACAACCTAGGAAGTGGTTACCCGGACCAACTTCCTTAATAGCATCCATGGCTTGGCCATTGGTGCTCATATCAATACCTTGGGTCAGGGTATGCATCATGCCCAGCTGATCCAAATCCATCATATACTTCTCATAGTCCATTACCAGACCACCTTCCATCCAGCCAGCAGAATGTAGTACAAAGTTTACGCCAGCCATAACCGTGGAATTAAGGGTATTAGCACTTTCATAAGCAGCCTGAGCATCGGGAATCTTAGATCCAGGTAGGGAACCACCGCTACGGAAAGGAACACCTAAACGACGGGCTAATTGAGCGGCGCCATAAGTCACTAATGACGGTTCTGGGGTGCCAAAGGTAGGCGCCCCAGATTGCATAGAAATAGAGCTGGCAAAAGTACCAAAAATACAAGGTGCACCTGGTGCGTATAATTGGACAAAGCTTATACCAGCCAAAACTTCAGCTAAAATTTGTGCCAAAGTGCCAGCACTGGTAACAGGAGACATAGCACCTGCCAAAATAAAGGGTGCAATGATGCAGGCTTGGTTATTACGGGCATAGATTTTCGCGGCACCTAACATGGTGTCATCATATGTCATGGGTGAGTTAGCATTAATCAGACTGGTAACAACGGTATTTTTTTCAACAAACTCGGCACCAAAAACAATTTTTGCTATATCGACTGTATCTTGTGCGCGCTCGGGGGCCGTAACCGATCCCATAAAGGCTTTATCACTGTATTTAATATGCGAGTAAAGCATATCCAGATGACGAATTTCCACAGGCACATCTACAGGCTCACATACGGTGCCACCAGAATGGTGCATATAGGGTGACATATAGCCAAGTTTGACAAAGTTTTGAAAGTCTTCAAGTGTGGCATAGCGGCGGCCACCGTCTAAATCTCTTACGAATGGGCAGCCGTAACCTGGTGCAAAAACAGTGTTATTACCCCCAATCTGCACACTTCTTTCTGGGTTACGTGCATGTTGGGTGTATTCAGCTGGCGCATTTTGCTGAATAATCTCACGGCACATACCTCTGGGGAATTTAACCAGCTGGCCTTCAACGGTGGCACCGGCTTGGCGAAATATTTCTAGAGCTTCTGGGTCATCTCTAAATTCAATCCCACCTTCAGCCAAAATAGTGTCAGCATTTGCTTCAATTTGGGCTAGAGAAGCATCATCTAAAACGGTAAAAGGCTGTAGCTTGCGGGTAATATAGGCGGGGGCAGTCGGTGTTTGATTTGCTCGACTCTGTTGACGAGCGGCTCTACCACCACCGCTTCGTCGACGTGCACGGGCTTCACTCATATTTTAGCTCCTAAAAAGATCATTTCCCTATTAGATATAATGCTTGGGACTATTTAAGTAAATTGTGACCTCTGGAATCTTTAGGTGCTGACGGACTGGCGACTCGCATCTACTTTAAAACGTCATTGTATTAGTCGAGATTATTTTAGTCTATGCAGCTAGCTAGTCTGGTCTATTTGTCAGCATTAAATGGACAAATCTGCTGACATGAAATCAATTCATATTGGTTTGAAAATATCTCTTGGCTTTTAGCCGTCAAATACTTGGTGAAATAACCTGCAAAGCCTTAAAATTAAGCCATAATTAGTAATATTACTTTCGAGAGTCACTATGAGTGAAAATATATTAGCGGCAGCCCTTAAGGAGAAAGGTTTTTTGCTAGCTGATGGCGCTACTGGCACTAACCTATTTGGCATGGGTTTGCAGACAGGCGATGCCCCAGAATTATGGAATGTTGACTTTCCAGAACGCATCAGAACCCATTATCAGAGTTTTGTTGATGCTGGTTCTGACATCATTTTAACTAACACTTTTGGTGGTACTCACTTTCGTTTAGCACTCCACAATGCTGCTACGCGAGTAGCAGAATTAAATGCTGCTGGGGCGCAAATTGCCCGCAAGATTGCTGATGCCACAACTGATCGTCAAGTGATTGTGGCCGGTTCTATTGGTCCATCTGGTGAACTCCCTGAACCAATGGGTACTTTATCCAAAGACGCTGCTGTAGAGGCCTTTGCTGAACAAGCTAAAGCGTTAAAAGACGGTGGTGCAGATATAGCTTGGATTGAAACAATGTCCTCTTTGGCGGAAGCTGAATGGGCCATGGAAGGTGCTAGCCAATCAGGTTTACCCATAGTTTGCACATTTAGTTTTGATACCAATGGTCGTTCCATGATGGGCGTAACGCCAGCTGATATGGTGGCAGCCTGCGATGATCATGGTCAATTACCTTATGCCTGCGGTTCAAATTGTGGCGTTGGTGCCTCTGAGCTAGTCTTGGCAGTGTGCAATATGCGTAAGGCTCCTGGTGGCGATAAGGCCGTTATTGTAGCAAAGGCAAATTGTGGTATACCAGAATATATTGATGGCGCTATTCACTATAATGGTACCCCTGAG
Organism: Oceanospirillaceae bacterium; assembly: GCA_003497765.1. Lineage (GTDB taxonomy): Bacteria > Pseudomonadota > Gammaproteobacteria > Pseudomonadales > Balneatricaceae > Njordibacter. The sequence goes on along the minus strand of DNNY01000003.1, from coordinate 2,376 downwards.
TTGATGGCGAAATATGCCTGTATGGCAGTGGATGCTGGTGCTGATATTGTGGGTGGTTGCTGTGGTACTTCGCCTGATCATATAGCTGTTATGCGGGCGGCTTTAGATAAACACATCAAGGGCGCAGCACCTTCGTTAGAAGAAATCATCACTGAGCTAGGCGAAGTGTCCAAAGGTGGTGCGGCACAATACCAAGGTGACTTAAGTGTTGCTGGTGGTTCCGCCAGTGGTATTACCACCAAGCGGCGCTCACGTCGTCGCTAATTATTGCTTAGTTAAACTAATTCCTTGCCCAGCAGTGCTGGGCATAGAGATCGACCCCTGTTGGTTCTGCCAAAGCGCAAGCTGATGATAGAAACCTTCATTAAAATCAATCACTTTTTTCTGTTTTAAGTGGTAGCTTAAAAACAACTTTTCGGCCGTGGCTAGGGCTTCATGCTGGTCATTGTAAAGAGTATGAAAAATACGCAGACGTTTACTGTCATGCTCGAGTAACTGAGTCGTGACATAGACGTTTTCCCCTAGGCCTATTTCTTGTAGATAACGCAGTTGCGTAGCAACGGTAAAAAGAGTGAAGCCAGTTGCTTTAATGGTTTCAACAGTCATGCCTAAATGGGTTTGCAAAGCATCCGTGGCCTGACTAAAAATAACCAAGTAGTAAGCCTCATTGAGGTGGTCGTTATAATCAATCCAGTCTTTGATAATCGTCGTTTCTAGGGTGCGCATTAGGTTGTCCTTAATCTTATAAGTAGGATATGAGATCGGTTTGGTAGTTAACCAAGGGCCTCATAGGCAGCCATACCAATATCCATCTTGCGATCTCGACTGGGTGGGTGCCCATACATAGTTTTATATTGCCGACAAAAGTTTTCATTACTACCAAAACCACAGGCAATGCCAACTTGCATTACTGATAGATTGCTTTCGTGTAACAATTGGCGGGCTCTTTGTAAGCGCATTTGAAGGTAACAAGAGCGGGGTGGCATGCCAAAAGCTTGTTTAAATTGGCGTTGCAAGGTACGTTCCGACACCTTTTGTATGGCAGCTAGTTCCGGCCCGTCAAGGGGGTCTTCAATATGTGCAGCCATGGCATCAATAACAGGACTTAGGCGCTTCTGTTGCAGGGTGTGCATAACCAGAGAATCTTGTCCTGTTCCTACTTCACTTTGGCGTTGATGAATAAGGCATCTAGCCACCTGATCAGCGATATTACGATTATGATCCTGGGTAATCTGATGCAGAACTAGGTCAAGACATGCTGAGCCTCCCGCACAAGTAAAGCGTTTACCATCATCATTAAAGATATTATTAGATAACTTTAAGTGAGGGTAGGTTTCTTGAAAAGCAGCCTGACTTTCCCAATGCAAAGCAGTATTGTGATTGTTTAACAAATCAGCAGCAGCCAAGGCATGACACCCTGATTCCAAAGCGCCAATATGAGCGCCAGTGCGGCCACGATGTTTAAGCCACTGAGTAATACTAGGGGTTACGCCAGCTTGGGGGGCATAGCTAGCACAGACAAATAACCGATCCAAGTCTTTTACCTCAGACATAGCTGTAACCGATACCGGAATACCATTACTTGCCGTCACTGCTGTATTACTAGCACCAATAAATTGCCACTCATAGTGGTCGTTAATATACCTATTAGCTACCCGTAGAGGCTCCAAGGCACTCATTAGAGATAGCATAGAAAAGCGTGGTAAAAGCAAAAAACCAATTTTCTGAGCCATAGGCATACCTAATCTTATGATTATTGTTTTTTGGCATATTGGCATAGTAGCGAATAATGCAGCTGGCATTCAAGACGTTATTGGCTAATCAATGCATCTACCGCAATGCAGCTATGGGCTTTTACCAACAATGGATTAATATCCAGTTCTTTAACTGGGTGGTTTTTAATATAGTCTTGAACAGCCACTATAGCTTCGACGATCGTATTTAGGTCAGCAGCTTCTTGCCCTCTATAGCCCGTTAGTAAAGGTTGTATGGCAAGCTTCCCCAGTGCTGTATGCACATCCTCTGGAGTACAAGGCAGTAACAATAATTGGCTATCTTTTAGAAGTTCTACCAGTATGCCGCCAGCACCAACAACAAGATAATTACCAAATAGAGGGTCATGGTTTACGCCTAAAATTAGCTCAGCTATAACACCTGTCTCCATGCGTTCAACTAGCACTTGATCGGCTAATTTTTGCAATTGTTGCACAGCCGCTTCTAATTCCTGTTGCGTGGTTATTTTTAGATAAACACCATGCTGTTCTGTCTTGTGGGTTAGCTGGTCACTGACTGCTTTAATAGTCACAGGGTAGCCAATATTGTCAGCTACTGCGATGGCTTCCTCAAGACTATTGGCTAAGTCTCCTGGCGGCACAG
>DNNY01000047.1 GCA_003497765.1 Oceanospirillaceae bacterium | reverse complement strand
GATGGCATTATGGAATTGCCAGCCAATGCCCCAGTGGGCACTGATCTGCGTGATTATATGCAACTTGATGATCAGGTGATTGATGTTGATCTAACCCCCAACCGTGGAGACTGTTTAAGTATTGCCGGTTTGGCACGGGAAGTAGGGGTACTCAATAGTGTCGATGTAACCTCGCCTGATATGTCTGAAGTGGCACCCCAACTGGAAGAAACCTTCCCTATTAATGTCAGTGCCCCAGAAGCTTGTCCACGCATCACGGCGCGTGTTATCCGCAATGTGGATATCTCCCAGCCCAGCCCACAGTGGATGCAGGATAGATTGCTGCGTAGCAATATTCGTCCTATAGACGCCGCTGTAGATATTACGGCTTACGTTATGCTTGAGCTTGGTCAGCCCATGCATGCTTATGATTTGGATAAGCTTGATGGTGCCATTAACGTGCGTATGGCCAATCAGGGTGAAGAGTTAACGCTGCTTAATGGTCAAACTGTCGCCTTAAATGAAGATGTTCTAGTGATTGCCGATAACGAAGGTGCCATTGGTATGGCTGGCATTATGGGCGGTGATTCAACGGGTGTTTCCGACACGACTAAAAATATACTGTTAGAAGCGGCGTTTTTTGAACCCGTTAATATTGCTGGTAAAGCCCGCAGCTTTGGTTTGCATACAGATGCTTCACATCGTTTTGAACGTGGCGTTGACTATACCTTGCAACGCCAAGCTATGGACCGTGCTACAGAGCTTTTACAAAGCATTTGTGGTGGTGAAGCAGGCCCCATAATTGAGCAGGTTGCTGATGAGCACCTACCTAAAGCAAATAAGGTCTTATTGCGTAAACAACGCTTAAATTCCTTATTAGCGTTTGAATTTGACGATGCACAGGTAGAAGATATTTTGCTGCGTTTAGGTCTCAAGCTGGTTAGCTCTGATGCTGAAAGCTGGACTTTCTCAGCCCCCAGCTGGCGATTTGATATTGCCATTGAAGCCGATTTGATTGAAGAAATTGCTCGGGTCTATGGCTATAACAATTTGCCGAGTACTAACCCAGTGGGCAGTATGGATATTCCTGCCAAGCCAGAGGCCAAACGTGCTACTACCCTATTACGTCACCATATGGTGAGTCGAGGCTATCAAGAAGCTATCACCTATAGTATGGTGGAACCTGAGCTACAGGGCAAAATGGATAACCAGCATAAGCCCGTGGCATTGGCTAATCCTATTTCGGCTGATATGTCGGTGATGCGCACCAGCATTTGGCCAGGCTTAATCAAAGCTCTGCAGTATAATCAAAACCGCCAACAGCAACGGGTCAGATTGTTTGAGACGGGTCAGCGCTTTATTCCAAGTGCTAAGGGCCTACAACAGGAAGACGTGATGGCTGGTTTGATATGTGGCCCTCGTCACCCAGAAAGCTGGCATGGTAAAAATGACAGTGTCGACTTCTTTGACCTAAAAGGTGATATTGAAAGCCTCCTAGCCTTAACCGGCAAAGGGGCTGCTTTCCAATTTAGCAACGGAGAACATGTTGCTTTGCACCCTGGCCAAAGTGCCGCCATTTATCAACAAGATACACTGGTGGGCTATGCAGGTGCCTTGCACCCAGGATTGCAACAGGAGCTTGATCTTCAAGGCCCCGTATACCTATTTGAAATTAGTTTAGCCGCCTTGACGGAAGGTGTGGTGCCGACTTTTAAGCCCCTATCTAAGTTCCCAGAAGTAAGACGCGATCTGGCCGTAATAGTTGATGAAGGTTTACCAGTAAGTGAACTGAAGGCAGTTATTAGTCAGTATGCTGGGGAATTCCTGCAACAAGTGGGTCTGTTTGATGTATACGCTGGACAAGGTATTGCTGAAGGTAAAAAGAGTTTAGCCTTAAGCATGATTTGGCAACATCCTGAGCGCACCCTTAATGACGACGAAGTAAACCAATGGTTTGACCAAGTTGTTGAAGCTATGCAAAGCCAGTGTTCAGCTAACTTGCGAAGCTAGTTAATACGCTAATAACCACATTATATTTCTACTTTCAGTACCTTTTAGGTGGGTGACTTAACACCGCTGAATTCAGCACTATAATGTGGTTCATGGTCGACAATAAAACTAATCTTTACTTTTCGAGACTGCCTGTTACACTAAATACTCTGAATCCTTAATAAAAATAACGGCATAGGGGAAAATTTTATGGGTTCATTGACGAAAGCCGATATGGCAGAGCGTCTCAGTAGCGAGCACAATCTTAGTAAGCGAGAAGCCAAAGATCTAGTTGAATCTTTCTTTGACGAAATCGCTAGTTGCCTAGTGAATAACGAACAGGTAAAACTGTCCGGCTTTGGTAACTTTGATTTACGTGATAAGCGCTCGCGTCCAGGTCGCAATCCGAAAACCGGCGAAGAAGTAGCCATCTCAGCCCGTCGTGTAGTGACTTTTCGACCGGGTCAAAAACTTAAGGATCGGGTTGAGTCTGTAGACTAGCTATAGATAAGATCAGAAGCCTAAATCCTAACCGCCTACTTTAAAAGTTTGGTGGGTATTGCCATACCTTATTAAGCCCCT
>DNNY01000052.1 GCA_003497765.1 Oceanospirillaceae bacterium | reverse complement strand
ACGCCCTTCCATAATCACCACATGATACCAAGAATTAATGCCTTCACCGCCAAATTCTTGAATATCCGTAAAGCGAGCCATACCGTCTTCTAGTAATACACCTTGGTGCATAGCATTAACATGATCCATGGTGACATGGCCCATTACGCGCACAGCATATTCACGCTCAATTTCAGACGATGGATGCATTAGGGCATTGGCTAATTCACCATCGGTGGTAAATAACAGTAAGCCAGCGGTATTAATATCAAGGCGGCCTATAGCTATCCAACGCTCACCTTTAAGACGGGGTAATTTATCAAACACAGTGGGTCGGCCTTCGGGATCAGAGCGGGTGACAATCTCACCCTCGGGCTTATTATAAATAAGCACCCGCCGTTGAGTATCTTTGGCTGATTGCAACATAACTGGTTTGCCATCCACAGAGACCCTGTCTCGCCAGGTAACCCGATCACCCAAGGAAGCAACTTGCTCATTAACGGTGACGCGGCCTGCAGATATCCAGCGTTCCATTTCGCGGCGCGAGCCTATACCAGCGCGGGCCAGCACTTTTTGTAGCTTTTCATCTTCAGGAGGGGTGTTGGTAAGCGAGTCTGTCATGATAATCCCATCAATACAGTTAATCAGGCGTGCATTGTACATGAAATAGGCATCATTTGCAGTAATAGCAGTGGTACTGTTTTAACTTGCCCTTAAAGCCAAGGGAATAATTCTGGCGAAGCGGTTTTTATGGTCTAAACTTAAGTTGAACTAGTACTAAAAGGAAGTAGTATGCCTAGACGCCCTCGCTATTCTCCCACAGGTATGACGCAGCATGTGATACACCGGGGAGCTAATTTCAGAAGTTGTTTTCTTGACGAAAATGATTACTACCATTATTTACTGTTGCTTAAAAATTATTCCATAGCACATCAAGTACAAATCCATGCTTGGGTTTTGCTGCACAATCATTTGCATTTGCTGGCTACACCTCTGGTGGATAAGGGACTTTCGCGCATGATGCAGTCTATTGCCCAACAGTATGCCCAATACTTTAATGATAAGTACGAACAAACGGGCAGTTTATGGGGCGGTCGTTTTCAGAATTGTGTAATCGTGGATGAAGACTATCTATTGTATTGTTATGCCTATATTGAGAATAACCCTGTCCGCACCGGTATAGTTAGTCATATTAATGAATATCGCTGGTCTAGTTATGCTGAAAATAGCCATAGAGTCACTAGTACTATTGTTACCCATCATGATGTTTATAAACAGCTAGGTAGAAATAAAATTGATCGTGGCAATAATTACAGGGCCTTCTTAAATCTTGAATTAGATGATTCCTGTGTAAATAAAATACGCCAATGTACCCGCCGTGGTGGGATTATTTAGGTTAATTCAGTACCGAAGTGCTGCTGGCCTCTAGAAATCGTCTTGGCGGCCAGCTATTTTTACTTCGTAGCCTGATTCTTCGGGCTCATCATCTTGCATTTCAGCGGGGAAGCCATGGCCTAATACCTTTAGGCCGCGTGGCTCTTCATAGCGGCGAATAATATTGGGAGATTTTTCTCTGGGGCCGAATTCATCTTGGGCTTGTTGAAAAATAGCTACCAGCATGGGGGCTAAATCTAGCTTCATACCCGCTTGCTCGGCTAAGTTGGCAAATAGCCCAACATCCTTTAGCACTAGATCGACGGTAAAGTTAATCTCTCGAGAACCGTTAAGAATAACTTGGGATTCTGTTTCATGGACAAACGAGTTACCTGATGAAGCTTTGATTGCCTCATAGGCCACATTCATATCAAGGCCCATAGCTTTACTAGTGGTGAGGGCTTCAGCTAAGGAAATCAGATTGGCAGTCGCCAGATAATTGGTTACAACTTTTAGTTTGGAGGCAGTGCCTAAGTCACCGGTATGCAAAATACGTCGGCCCATGGTGGTCAATATGGGTAGTGCTCGCTCAAAGGCTGCGCGACTACAGCCAGCAAAAATAGAAATATTGCCTGTGTCAGCGCGATGGCAACCACCGGAGACGGGGCAGTCAATTGGCTCCGCTCCCATGGCTTTAACGCGTTCACCAATACGGCGGACTTCGCCTTCATCGGTGGTGCTCATTTCGAGCCAAATTTTGCCAGCACTAAGCCCAGAAATGACGCCATCTTCTGCTTCCATTACTGTGGCACAGGCAGCAGGAGAGGGCAGACAGGTAATAATAATATCGCAGTGAGAGGCCATATATTGAGGAGATGGCGCTGCTGTGGCCCCACGGGCCACAAAACTGTCTACCAATTCTTGGTTTAAGTCACGCACCATAAGGTCATAGCCATTGCGCAATAGGCTACCAGATAACTTACTACCCACATTACCTAAGCCGATAAATCCAACTTTCATGTCTTTCCCCAAAGCATATATAACAATTAGCTATCTAGATTAGATAAAACAGGATTTAAGAGCAACGTGGGTAAGCCCAATTTATTTTAGGCGTATGGGGTGACAAAATTTGTCATCAGTTACATGGCTGCTTTGGTGTTCTGATGAAGATCAGGTGTGCCAGAAGCGATAGCGGTAATTTTGGCTTCAACAAATATATCCCCATCTGTTTCCGAGGTAATATGCTTTTTCTGGTGTCGAATACGTACCTTAATATTTTCTGCACCCGCGTCACTAGCCAGAGCAGAGGCTTCTTCTGTCACTAGTGCTTCAGCTCGACTGTAAGCATCGGCTAAATCGGTGCAATCAAAGGGCTGCTGTTTATTAAACACCCGGAATATACCTTCCGTGGGTTGGGTAATGGCAATTTCTGCCCGTTGTACAACAGCACCCATAACGGCACCTAGAGCATTGGCCACATGGCCATATGCAGGCAATTGCAGCTGCATATTAAGGTTTTCAGCTACCTGGGAGTAGTAAGTTGCTGCCGGTGCGCCAACAGCCACTAAGGGATGGCTATTGGCAAAATTAATACCAAATAGAGCTTGTTGGTCTTCCTTTTGACCGCCTTTTAGAATAAGTTTGCCCAAAAGCTCTGCCAGATGGCGTGAGCGGGCCTCATTAAGAAGGTTTTCCTGATGCAGCCCAGCTTCGAGCAGAGTTTGGCAAATGGCATCATGCATAAGGCCAAATACCCGTTCCGCAGGCTCTATGGCATTGCCTTGTTGCCATTGCCCTAAACCATATAAATGGCGCATCTGACGGGCCCATATTTGCGCCGCTATAGTGGCTGCTTCTGTATGCCAATGGTTGCTTTTGCCCAAAACATGAGCCGCATCAGAGGGAGTAAAGCCAGAATAGATAACCATGCCTTTGCGTTCTAGACGAGCCATAGCTTTGGCCAGATGCTTATTCTGTTCTACCAGTATCTCTAGCTCAGCAGGGCCTTGTTCAAGGAGCTCCCATGCTTGGCGCTCATCATAATTCATTTGCTTTAAGAGCGCTTCATTGTGCTCTAAGCGAGTAATAAAGCGATTATGCCTGGGACTAGGTGCGTCAGCTAAATGAGCTTGTAAGCGCGGTAATAGATGAGGGTACTGGTGGCATAATAGGCTTAGTGGCACTACCCTACGTGGGCCCAGCTTAATATTACCACCATGGAAACGTACTTCACTGTCACCACCCAGACCAATGGAATAGACCTTGACAGTTTCCACCATGGGTTGCCAATCGCCGACGCGGGCACCTTCAGCGGCCAGCTCAGGCTGGCCATTGGTTACAATGGCAATATCCGTCGTGGTGCCACCCATATCCGCAATAATGGCATTTTCGGCGCCAGACATAGCGCAGGCGCCAATAACACTAGCTGCTGGCCCAGATAAGATAGTTGTGACGGGGTGTACCAAAGCTGTAGCTGCATTGACCATGGAACCATCACCTTTAACAATCATTAATGGTGCGGTGATAGCCAGTTCTTCTAGAATGACCTGCACAGCCGTGATCAAGGCTTGAATAAAAGGGATCATGCGGGCATTTAAACTAGCTGTGAGAGCTCGTCTTGGGGCGCCTAGACTCGTCGCTAACTCATGGCCACAAGTTACAGGCATACCTGTAAGCTCTCTGACCAATGCTTGTAAGCGTAATTCATGGGCTGGATTGCGCACCCCAAACTGGGCTGAAACAGAAAATGCTGATACTTTGTCCTTATTGGCTAGAATCGCTGCTTTGGCGGCTTCTTCATCCAATGCCTCAAGGGCTTGCCCGCTGGCGTTATGCCCTCCAGATAAAAGAATAATTTGCTCATCTTCTAAGATGTCTCGAAGACCACTTTTAGTGACCTGTGTATCACTTAAACCTGCTAGCAGGGCGCATATTGGTGCTCCGTTGCCTTCTACAACAGCATTGGTTGTGAGGGTGGTTGAGAGGGAAACTAATTCAATCTGGCTTATATATTGGCTTGGTATTTTGCGCAAAGATTGACCAATACCAATGGTTAGATCATGCCGTGTAGTTAAACTTTTTACCGCCAACAGGACTTGATTGGCATCGTCTACTAAGACCGCATCAGTATAGGTGCCACCTGTATCAATACCTAGTCGTAAGGCCATAATATTGTCTCTACCCGCAAAAGAACCCATTTGGGCATCAGTAAAATTAACGCTTAATGCTAGCTGATGCGTTGTCTATGTATCTGGATAGGAGCGCCATTAAAGGTTTTAAATGCGGCATCCCAAAGCACTTTGTACTATTCCAAAACAACGCCTAGCTTACTAGTGTCCTTGCTAAATTAGTGCTCGTATACCAGCCACTGATGGGACATCCAGTAATAGTTTTTTTGCCCCCAAATAGGCGCTGTGCAATTATAACGGCTGCGTTCACTTGGTAAAGGTGCTTCAGCACTGATGTGCCAGTTTTGTTGGTCTTGCCAGACTGGCTTTTGGGGGCTGCCCAAAATAAAACAACTTAATTGATCCCGCACACCCTTCTTTTCCTTTGTCAGCATATTTACGTTTAGGACAGGGGGGTTGGTGTGATCTTGGTCTAAGCGAATCACAGGATCTGGCAGGGCATTATAATCAATGGGCATTGGCTGGGAAGCTAGCTTAAGTTTTAAGGTTTTGAGATTGCTATACATGCCGGCAGCAGGAAACCGAGGTAAGGCCTGCCAATCAGAGAAGTGGGCAATACCGCCCGAATGTTGACCAAAAGCGATATAACCACGCTCTTTAAGGGCTTGTTTTAGTGTGTGGTTATATTCACCATAGGGATAAGCTAGCCACTTGGGCGTGGCACCCGTTTCTGCCTCAAGGCGTTGTTGGGCCTTATCAATATTGGCTAATGTATCAGCTAGCCACTGTGAACCATAATCGGCTTTCCTAACTAGGTAATCATGGTCCGTAGTGTGGTTAGCTAAGGTACCACCGCGTTGTTTCATATCCCTTAACATATCCCAAGTCATAGCCATTCTATGGTTTTGATCGATTGGATCGGTATTCACAAATACAGTAAAGGGGTAGTTATATTGTTCCAAAATGGGCAAGCCATTAGTGTAGATATTACGCCAAGCATCATCAAAAGTAATCGCCACACTTTTGTCAGGCACTTCCTCTCCTGCTTGTAAAAGGCTTAGAGCTTGGCCTAACGCAATTACTTGGTAACCTTGTTCTTGCAGATAAGCCATATGGCCTGCAAATTCGTCTGGAGATATTGAGGTAGAACGCGGTGTGTCGGCACTAACATGATGATAAAGCAACACATTAACATGCTTTGCAGCCTGCGCAGTTGGTGCGACCAAAATAAGTGCAATAAACAGGCTTGTAGAAAGTTTAAGAAACTGGTGTAAATAAAGCATTAGGTTACCGAATAACAATCAATTTAAGGCTTATATTATACGCCACTTTCGACATATTGGTTAGCATCTGCGACCTTATGCTAGCTAGTCAGCAGTGCATAAGGTACATTGCATGCGGAATATAAAAATAAACAAACATTAAAAGCGTTTGAGGTAAGTAACAATGGACTCACAACGTCCCTTATTAGGCATTATGCTAATGGTGGCTGCCATGATTGTGTTACCAGTGCTAGATATATGTGCCAAATTATTAAGTGCAGACTATAGTGTTATTCAGGTTACTTGGTCGCGTTTTGTATTTCATACTTTATGGCTAATATTGTTACTTTCACTGTTGAGGCGTCCTTGGTGGCGCTTGCCCAATAAACCCAGGCAGCAGTTCTTACGCAGTATGGCTATTACTATGACTACTTTGTTTTTCTTTTTAGCCATTGCTGATAACCCTATCCCAGCTGCGCTGTCCCTATTATTTGTTTCCCCTTTGGTGGTGGCTCTGATAGCCCCTTTTTGGTTAGGTGAAAGCTTTGATTTGCGCCGTTTACTAGCCGTTATTATCGGCTTTATTGGTGTATTAGTTATCCTGCAACCTAACTCATCAGCCTTTAAACCAAGTCTATTATGGGCCTTAGCAGCTGGTTTTGCTTATGCCTTCTACTTGATGGCAACACGCAAACTGAGTGATTCTAATGGATCTTCTTTAACCACTCTTTTGCATACGGCAGTGGGTGGCTCAATTGTGTTAACCCCTTTTATGCTGTCTCATGGGGCATTGCCTGATGTAAAAGGCTTGGCCATGATGGCGGCCATGGGTTTTTTTGCTGCCGCGGGGCATTTTTTGATTATAAAAGCCTTTGAATATGCATCAGCATCGCAACTAAGCCCATTTAATTATTTCGAAATAGTTGCTGCAACACTGCTAAGCTACTTATTATTCGATTATTGGCCGGATATTAGAGTTTGGCTAGGATTACTTATCATTGCATTAAGTGGTTTGTATATCACTTTACACGAAGTGCGTTCACGTAACTATAGTATCTATAAGGAATTGGATGTTCCTGATGAGCCCCTAACTTAGCTTGGTAAAAACGTTTAGGTAAAAGGAGGTTTGGCAATGAGGGAATGGAATAAACAGGCAGTTAAACGTATTCAAGCGGATTTTCAGCGCTCAGCTGATACCCATTTATTAAAAATAACCTTACCAGGTTATACAGGTATAGACGTTTATCTAAAGGATGAGAGCCGTCATTCAACGGGTAGCCTAAAGCATCGTTTAGCACGCTCGCTGTTTTTGTATGCCTTGTGTAATGGCCAAATAACCGAAAAAACACCGGTTATTGAAGCTTCTTCAGGTAATACTGCTGTTTCAGAAGCTTATTTTGCGCACCTTATTGGCGTACCTTTTTATGCCGTTATGCCACGTTCAACATCACAGCACAAAATTAACTTGATTGAACGTTATGGTGGCCATTGCCATTATGTTGATTGTGCTACAGCAATGCACAAAACTGCTCAAGAGTTGGCTATTAGCAAACGGGGTGTGTTTTTAGATCAGTTTAAATATGCTGAAAGAGCCACTGATTGGCGCGGCAATAACAATATTGCTGAAAGTATCTTTACTCAAATGCAAGCCGAACCCCATCCCATACCTTATGCCATTATTATGTCCGCTGGCACTGGGGGCACATCGGCTACTATTGGCCGCTATATTCGTTATCAGGGCTTCGATACCCAACTCTGGGTGGTTGATCCAGAAAATTCAGCCTTTTATACAGCTTTTATGAATGGGGATTTTAATCACTCCACTGGAATAAGTAGCCGCATAGAGGGCATTGGTCGACCCGAGGTCGAGGCATCTTTTGTCCCCAGCGTTATTGACGATATGTTACAGGTGCCAGATACCGCTAGTGTGGCAGCGATGCGCTGGTTATACCAACATACTGGCCATATGGGCGGTCCCTCAACAGGGACAAATCTTTGGGGGTTATTATTGGTGGCTGATCAAATGCGCCAACATGGATATATTGGCTCCCTTGTCACTTTGATGTGTGATGCAGGTGAGCGCTATTTAGATACCTACTACAACGATCAATGGGTGGCAGAAAATATTGGCGATATCTCTGCTGCCAGCAAACAATTAAATGAGTGGTTAGCTTAGGTTCAACAGAACTAACTTTGAGCTGGTTGTAAGTCCGCCAAGTTATAGGGTGTAGCCTGATAAACACAGTAATTAAGCCAGTTACTAAAAAATAAGTAACCATGGCTTCGCCAAGTAGCACTGGGTATCTGGCTAGGGTCATCATCAGGGAAGTAATTAATGGGAATATCTGGGTTTATTCCAGCGGCTAGATCCCGTTGATATTCCTCGGCTAAAGTCGTCGCGTTATATTCTGGATGGCCAGTTAAGTAGACCTGTCGACGATCTTTGCTGGCCATAATATACACACCGACTTCATCAGACTGGGCAAGAATTTCTAGATCAGTGTGGTCCTCAATAAAGTCCACTGGGAAATCAGCATTGCGCGATGCTGGTGCCATAAAATTGTCATCAAAGCCTCTGGTTAAAGGCTCATGGTCTTTAACCAGTTGATGGGTATATATCCCTGAAAGCTTTTTACTGCGGGTTTGTTTAGGTAGATCATAAAGAACCTTTAAACCTGCCTGAGCAGCCCAGCAAAGAAACAGGGTAGAGGTAACATGTGTGCGTGACCATTGGATAATTTCTTGCACCGCCGGCCAATACACAATATCTTCAAATTCAACCAGGCCTAGGGGCGCACCAGTAATAATCAGGCCGTCATAATTACTTTCACGAATCTCATCAAAATCTCGGTAAAAGCTATTTAGATGTTCCGCTGGTGTATTGCGACTTTCCCGCTTATCAACCCGTAAAAGGGTAATATCCAACTGCAAAGATGAATTGGATAATAAGCGCATAATCTGATTTTCCGTTTCAATTTTTTTTGGCATCAGATTAAGTAAAATTACTTTTAGGGGGCGAATATCCTGATGTAATGCCCTTGTTTCAGTCATGACAAACACGTTTTCCTGCTGCAATAAGCTGGTAGCGGGTAAAGCGTCTGGAATACGAATGGGCATGTCAGGTTCCTGATAAATAACAATGGGCTACAGGATAACCTGCAGACCAAAAGGTGTCTACGATATATTGATTTTTAAGACTTGAGCGAAAGGTTTTATTAAAAATAACATTGAAATTATAGCAAATGCGACATCTCCTGACACTAGGCGACATCTTAATTTGAAATTATGTAATACATGATTATATACTCCTAGGCTGGCCATGGGTTTTCTATGTGCTGTGGGTGTCGGTTTGTCTTGCTCTAAGCGCTTTTGTGTTAGCAAGGCAAAGTAAAATAATGACTGTTCCGCATGCTATTGTTGGACATATTCTGGTGTTTGCCACTTATCGATATCTAATAACAAAATGATAATATTCCGGAGGAATAGGTATATGCATAAAATTTTTTCTAAGACCTTACTAGCTGCAGCTGCTGCCACTATGATCTCTGGTGCCGCTCAAGCTGACATTAAAGTAGGCGTGATCTTGGGCTTCACTGGTCCTATCGAATCATTGACCCCTGTTATGGCTGATGCTGCAGAATTAGCTTTTGCTGAAGCTTCTAACTCCGGTAAATTGCTAGGTGGAGAGACCATTACTTCGGTTCGTGCTGACTCAACTTGCGTTGATGCTGCTGCGGCCACGGCAGCTGCTGAGCGTCTAGTAAATGCTGATGGTGTTGCCGCTATTATGGGTGCAGACTGCTCTGGTGTTACTGGCGCTATAGCGAAGAATGTTGGTGCGCCAAATGGTGTAGCAATGATTTCTCCATCTGCTACTTCACCAGGTTTGTCTGTTTTTGAAGACAATGGTGTATTTTTCCGTACCGCACCTTCTGATGCTCGTCAGGGCGTAGTATTGGCTGAAGTGGTAATGGATCGTGGTATTGATACTGTAGCGGTTACCTATACCAACAATGACTATGGTAAGGGTTTAGCTGATGCATTCTCTTCTGCCTTTAGAGGTATGGGTGGTAGCATCACCATTGAAGCGGCTCACGAAGATGGTAAAGCTGACTACTCAGCAGAAGTTGCTACACTTGCTTCAGCAGGTGGTGATGCTGTTGCTGTAATTGGTTATATCGACCAAGGTGGTAAAGGTAT
>DNNY01000100.1 GCA_003497765.1 Oceanospirillaceae bacterium | reverse complement strand
AGGTGGTATTGCGGCGGTATTGGACCCGACAGATGATATCCAAAACCATATCCGGGACACCATCGAAGCGGGAGCTAAGTTAGGCAATAGCGAAGCCGTGCGCTTTACCGTTGAAAACGCCAAGCAAAGTATTGATTGGTTAATTGCTCAGCAAGTGCCGTTTACGTCTGACGCCAGTGAAGCCGTTGGTTACCATCTGAACAAAGAAGGTGGGCATAGCCATAGGCGCATTATTCATGCCGCTGACCGCACTGGCTGGGCGGTGTCGGAGACCCTGTTAAAACGGGCCACTGAAGCTGACAATATTTCTCTATTGACCCATAAGGTTGCGGTTGATCTGATTACCAATGCGAAAACAGATTTGCCTGGCAACCGTTGTATTGGTGCCTATATTCTGGATCAGCAAACTGGACAGATAGATAGTTTTAGTGCCCAAGCGGTTGTGTTAGCTACCGGTGGCGCCAGTAAAGTTTACCTTTACACAAGTAATTCTGATGGTTCATCAGGTGATGGGATTGCCATGGCATGGCGCGCAGGCTGCCGTATCGCCAATATGGAATTTAATCAATTTCATCCCACTTGCTTGTATCACCCTAAAGCAAAATCATTTTTGATCTCTGAAGCTGTGCGTGGTGAAGGTGGTGTATTACGCTTAGCCAATGGCGACCGCTTTATGGAACGGTTTGACGAACGCCTTGAACTAGCACCCAGGGATATCGTAGCACGGGCTATTGACCATGAAATGAAGCGCTCTGGTGATGACTGTGTGTATTTAGATATCTCTCACCGCGGTAAAGACTTTATCTTAGAGCACTTTCCCACGATTTATGAGCGCTGCCTTGAGTATGGCATTGATATTAGCAAAGATCCTATCCCCGTCGTACCTGCCGCTCACTATACCTGTGGCGGGGTGATGACTAACGAGCATGGTCTGACGGATATAGAAGGGCTATATGCCATAGGTGAAACCGCATTTACGGGTTTGCATGGCGCCAATCGTCTGGCTAGTAACTCCCTATTAGAGTGCTTTGTTTATGCTCAGTCCGCGGCTAAGCATATTGTCGACACTTGGCCTGATGAACAATTCCAGCCCAGCATCAAAGCATGGGATCCAAGTAAAGTAACTGATTCTGATGAAGACGTTATTTTATCTCATAACTGGGACGAGCTGAGACGCTTTATGTGGGATTATGTTGGTATTGTAAGAACCGATAAGCGATTAAAGCGAGCTCAGCACCGTGTCGATCTCTTACTAGCAGAAATTAATGAGTTTTATAGTAATTACCGCGTTACCAGTGATCTAGTGGAATTGCGTAATCTAGCTCTGGTCGCCAGTTTGATTATTGCTTCGGCGCAACAACGCAAAGAAAGCCGGGGGTTACATTACACTCTGGATTACCCCCATACAGCCAGTGTCGCGCGTAATACAATCCTAACTCCTAATAACTATCATTGGGTATAACAGCAGGGCCCCAGCGACCCCAAACGCGCAAGCGACGCAGGGCCTCACTATTAGCACTGTCTGCTAGCAATACCCACCATAGCTTGTGCTGGGTATTGTTGTTGTCTTTATCCAAATCTTTACTGGTTAACTGCAAACGCAAAATAATCAACCCGGGGAGGAAGCGGCAACCACTCAGCAGTTGAGCATCATAAAAGCTGCCATTAGCAAGCTTAACTCGCCAGCCATTTATACTAATATGTACTTGCCGCAAACTGTTGGCCGTTTGCAATAGTGCATAACGGCGCAACCAAATGAATAAGCGCCACAGGGAGAGGAATATAAAGGTTAGCGATTGCCACCAAGGTAAGCCAGCTGTAATACATATAACGACTAGAATAAGCCAGCTTAATATGCCTAACCTTTGTAAAATTAGGGAAGGTCTAAGTTGAAAATCCAGAGGCTGCATAGTGTTGAATCCTTTCAACCATACTTGCAAGATCTTGATCTGGGCACTTAGCATTGCCCATTAACCAAGCAAATATGTCAGGGTCCTGATGGGCCAATAAACGAATATAAACTTGTTGCTCATGGCCTGCTAAATTTGCCAATTCATTGCGGGCAAAAGGCTCTAACAAAACGTCCAATTCCAGCATGCCACGACGACTATGCCATATCTGACGCTTTAACTCAGTTGCACTTAACACTTTACCGTCACCCATAAACTTGTGTTCCTAAACAATGACCCCATTTTAACGCAAAAGAACTGGTTATTTTAGCCGTTAAGACGGATAATCTTTTAACTAGGATAATTCTCACCCATTTGAATAAATTACTATGCAAGACTGGCACGATTTTTTGCAACAACAAGGTGTTACCTTACTTCCTCAAGCTGGGATTAAGACCACTGATACTGATGCCCATACTTACCTAACTAGCTTATCTAATTACGGCAGCCTAAGTGTAAGTGGGCCAGATACGCATAAATTTCTTCAAGGCCAGTTAAGCTGTGATCTGGATAAGCTGGCGTCGGAGAAATGGCAGACTGGGGCATACTGCACTCCCAAGGGAAGCGTGATTGCCAATTTCGATTTATTACAACTTGATCAAACCTTGCATTTGCATATGGCCGCCGATGTGGTGCCTGAGGTATATGCCAATTTAAGCAAATATATCGTATTTTCTAAGGCTGAACTAGCACATGAGACTGATACCTGGGTGCGTTTAGGCATTTGGGGAGAGCAAGCTCATCAAGCTTTACAAGCAGTGGTTAACATACCCTTAAATGAAGGAGCGCTGAAAGAGTTTGCCCAAGGTTTTGTCTACTGCACCAGCACTGCCCAGCAGCGTTTTGTTATTTACTGCCAACC
>DNNY01000083.1 GCA_003497765.1 Oceanospirillaceae bacterium | reverse complement strand
CAATGGAACAGATAATAATACAGTTATCATTGCGATCTCTGACCACTTCCATTTCATATTCTTTCCAACCAATCAGTGACTCATCAATAAGGAGCTCATTAGTGGGTGAAAGGTCGAGTCCGCGTCGGCAAATTTGTTCAAATTCTTCACGGTTATAGGCAATACCGCCACCAGATCCACCCATGGTAAATGAGGGGCGAATAATACAGGGAAAACCAAAGCGATCAGCTACTTGATAGGCTTCTTCAAGACTGTGGGCAATACCCGAGTTTGGGGTTTCCAAACCAATGGCCTTCATGGCTTTGTCAAAACGTTCGCGATCTTCCGCCTTGTCGATGGCATCTTCGGTGGCGCCAATCATTTCCACGCCGTACTTCTCCAGACCACCGTGCTTGGCCAGGTCCAGGGCGCAGTTCAGTGCAGTCTGGCCACCCATGGTTGGCAGCAGTGCATCCGGCTTTTCCTGGGCAATAATATGCTCAACCGTGCGCCACTCTACCGGCTCGATATAGGTCGCATCCGCCATCGCCGGGTCGGTCATAATCGTCGCCGGGTTGGAGTTGACCAGAATAACCCTGAAGCCCTCTTCGCGAAGTGCTTTACAGGCCTGGGCGCCGGAGTAGTCAAACTCACAGGCCTGGCCGATAACAATGGGGCCAGCGCCGAGGATAAGAATACTTTCGAGATCTGTACGTTTTGGCATATTACTAATCCAATATTAAATGCTGTCCAATCAGGCCTTATAGGCTTGCATATTATTTATAAAACGGTCGAACAATGGCGCCACATCGTGTGGTCCCGGACTGGCTTCTGGGTGACCTTGGAAACTAAAGGCGGCTTTATCTGTACGCTCAATACCTTGTAAAGAGCCGTCAAATAGTGATTTATGTGTGGCGCGCAAAGTATCTGGCAAAGTATCTTCAGCTACGGCAAAGCCATGGTTTTGGCTGGTAATCATAACAACCTTTGAATCCAAGTCTTGAACTGGGTGATTAGCACCATGATGACCAAATTTCATTTTTTCTGTCTGGGCACCAGAAGCCAAGGCCAATAATTGATGCCCCAAGCAAATGCCAAACACTGGAATATCAGTTTCGAGAATTTCTTTGATGGCATTAATGGCGTAATCACAAGGTTCTGGGTCACCAGGGCCATTAGATAAAAACACACCATCGGGCTGCATAGCCAAGATTTCACTTGCCGGTGTCTGCGCAGGCACTACCGTTAGGTCACAACCACGCTCAACCAGCATACGTAAAATATTTCGCTTTACACCATAGTCATAAGCGACAACTTTAAAAGGTGTCTCACCTGCAGAACGGTGGCCAGTAGCCAAATCCCAGGTGGATTCAGTCCATTGGTAGCCTTCAGCTGTGGTAACTGTTTTGGCTAAATCCATGCCCTTGAGACCAGGGAAGGCTTGAGCTGCTGCTAGTGCCGCAGCCTCATCTAAATTATCACCCGCTAGGATACAACCATTTTGCGCACCCTTTTCACGCAAAATACGTGTTAACCGGCGGGTATCAATATCGGCAATAGCCACTACGTTATTAGCCTTTAAGTAATCTTCAAGCGATTGTTCATTACGCCAGTTACTGGCTAACAAAGGCAGATCACGAATTACTAGTCCAGCCGCCCATACTTGTGTCGATTCTTCATCTTCGCTAGTAGTGCCAGTATTGCCAATATGGGGATAAGTCAAGGTGACTATTTGGCGGGCATAGGATGGATCTGTAAGAATTTCTTGATAGCCAGTCATGGAGGTGTTAAACACCACCTCACCGCTGCTTTGTCCAGTCGCACCGATAGCGATGCCGTGAAAAATACTTCCATCTTCAAGAGCCAGAATAGCGGGTGTGGTCAATGGCGGCCTCCTTTAAGGCAATAGGATATGCAACACAAATAATCGCGCTTAGAAACAAAAAGGGCGGGCTATATTCGCAAAAAAGCGAGATGTGACAAACACACCCCGCTTTTATGTTGAATCTTTTTAGCGCGCTGTTTTTCAACGCTTGCAAACTGTCTAAATAATAACAAAAAAACGGATGATTTGTCTACATTAATCAATGTATAACATCAGACATAAATAACCCCTTAAACACACTTCCTCACTTATGGTTCATCATAAAAATTGCCAGTTAAATATCATTAGTGTTAGCCTTGAGGTAAATTTCAGGGTCGCATTATGAATGAATCCTTTCGCATAGCACAAAAGCTTGGTCTAATGTTTAAGCCATCTGACTCTTTACCAAAGGATATGCAAGCATGGGCCATCAGCCAACTGCATGCGCCTTCCCCAGCTCTGGGCCAACCCCACAAATTTGCCACTATTGCACCTTGGCCAGAACATTTGCAACCTAGTCTAAAAAAACGGGCTCATATGTGGCGCGTATATCGGGAAAATAAGAAAAAAGAGCGAGAACGCAAGGATGGCCAAGATACGCAAATTGCCAAAGAAGCCAATCGGCGTAATAATTTAATGCGCGATAAGGATGAACTAAAGTTTGCCCATCGCAATGTGTATGGTGATGACCAATT
>DNNY01000126.1:516-8605 GCA_003497765.1 Oceanospirillaceae bacterium | reverse complement strand
TGAACACCTGTACCTTGCTCAATAATTTTGTATTGCAACCCTGACTTGGTGATATTTATCCCTTCTTGCTGCGCTGTCTCAGCTAGGAAAGCTTCGCTCTCGGCCAGGGTATTGGCATTTTGTGCCACTTGTTGATCACGATGATAAGCCTGCACTGTCTGCATGGCCTCTTGTGGTGATATAGCCGTTGCTTCACCATTGTAGTTTTGATTAAAGCCTTCAACAAAAGCATTTAAATCAAGGTCATCAAAGTCATTGGCCAACTGACCAGCAATCAGAATACCGATACTGTAACTCACTTTTTGCTGTGTATCTTCGAGGTTAATATCTGCCTGAGCAATGGTTGCTGATAAAGCTAAAGCGCTGGTCACAGCCAGACGACTAAAGGAGTTTTTCATGATGTTTCCTATTTGAATGGTTTAAAGAAGCACAAAGGCTATTTTATAAAATTTACTTATTACGCAAATTATCCGCGCTAGACTATACCTATATAGGGCTAAAATGGCTAATTACCAGAGCAAAATGCCAGCTATTCTAAGATAATCTATGCTGGGCTAAAACGAGCTGGCTATCAGGATAGTCCATGCCTTAATGTTTTTCGACTTTTCAGAGCAGGCTTATAGGGTCTAATGCCTGCCTATGGTATGATGCGCGCCCATGATTCAACTGCAAAACATACAGCTATTACGAGGCGGGCAAAGTCTCCTTAAAGACGCTCAGTTAAGCCTCCATGCTGGTCAAAGTTATGGCCTTGTAGGCCGCAATGGTGCTGGCAAAACTAGCCTGTTTAAACTTCTACTTGGCGAGCTTCAGCCCGATGCGGGTGAAGTGCAATTGCCACCCAGCTTGCGCCTTGCCCATATGGCCCAAGAGCTTGGTGATATTAGCCGCACAGCTATTGACCATGTACTAGATGGAGACCAGCCCTTTCGTCAGGCCGAAACAGCCATCGCCAAAGCCCAGCAGGAAGAAGATGACCATGCCC
This sequence comes from Oceanospirillaceae bacterium, assembly GCA_003497765.1. GTDB lineage: Bacteria > Pseudomonadota > Gammaproteobacteria > Pseudomonadales > Balneatricaceae > Njordibacter. Next base: position 7,620 of record DNNY01000126.1, on the reverse strand, counting down.
TTGCCCGGGCTTGGGCAGATTATGATCAGCTATCTGGCTATACCGCACTTAATCGTGCACAACAACTACTGCAAGGCTTAGGCTTTGCAGAAGCCGATTGGGAACAACCCGTGGCTAGCTTTTCGGGTGGCTGGCGAGTCCGTCTTAACCTTGCTCAAGCATTGATGTGCCCTTCTGACTTATTGCTGCTAGATGAACCAACCAACCATTTAGACTTAGATGCCACCATGTGGCTGGAAGCTTGGCTAAAGAACTACCCAGGCACCCTGCTATTGATTTCACACGATCGGGATTTTCTTGATCAGGTAGTCGCAACTATTGTGCATTTACAGCAGCAACAATTAACTTGTTATCGCGGCAACTACGCTTCCTTTGAGCGCCAGAAGGCCGAACGTATGGCACAGCAGCAAAGTATGTTTGATAAACAACAAGCTGAAATTGCCCATATTGAAAGCTTTATCCGACGCTTTAAAGCTAAAGCCAGTAAAGCCAAACAAGCGCAAGGGCGGGTTAAAGCTCTAGAACGAATGGAATTAATAGCACCAGCCTATGCCGACTCGCCATTTAGCTTTCGCTTTCCAGAGTTTGCTCAAACCAGCAGTAACCTAATCACCCTGAATCAAGTCAGTGTTGGCTATAAGCAGCCCTTATTAAAGGCTAACTTAAGTGTTTTACAAGACTCTCGTATCGCTTTATTAGGACCCAATGGCGCTGGCAAATCATCCTTTATCAAAACCTTAGTTGGTGATGTGCCCACACTAGCTGGTCAAATTGTTACTGGTGAGCACCTAAAAATTGGCTACTTTGCCCAGCACCAGTTACAGGCTTTAGACCTGCAAGCCAATGGTTTATTGCATCTACAACGTTTAAAGCCACAAGCCAGTGAGCAGGAATTACGTAATTTTCTCGGTAGTTTTGGTTGGCAGGGTGAGCGGGTCTTTGAACCGGTAAAGAACTTTTCTGGGGGAGAAAAAGTACGCCTAGCTTTAGCTATGATCGCTTTGCAAAAACCGAATTTACTGCTCTTAGATGAACCAACTAACCACCTAGATCTTGAAGCACGCCATGCCCTTACCCGAGCTTTACAAGAATACCAAGGTGCGATACTGGTTATTTCCCATGATCGACATCTACTGCGTCAAGTCGTTGATCAATATTGGTTAGTGGCCGATGGCCAAATTACTGCTTATGAAGGCGATCTGGATTCTTACCAACAGCAACTGCAACAAATGGTGCAGCAACAAGCCAAGGCCCGCCAAGCGGCAAATAAAGCTAACCGAGAAACGGATAAGGATAATCGTTTAACGGCTCAAGATCGCAAACAACAAAAGCGTGAAGAAGCCGCCCAAAGGGCGCAACTAAGGCCCTTAAAAAAGCAACTTGCAGCGCTGGAAGAAAAGTTAGACAAAAGCCAAGCCCTTATGGCTGAGCTTGAGCAGCAACTGACTGACCCAAACCTATATACAGACGAACAAAAACAACAACTGCGGACTTTATTAGATAGCCAAGCAAAAGCCACACAGGAGGCTGCTGAGCTAGAGGAAAAATGGCTGCTATGCCAAGAACAGCTGGAGCAATTAGAAAGTCAGTTAGCCTCTTAATTTATTTATCGCAAGTGGATAGGCGCGGCTTACAAGAATGTGGTTGGTGTCCCCGCAGCAAAGGGTTACAATAAACCTTTCGTTATGCTGATAAACCATTATTGCGGATCCAATCATGACTTTTTCAAACAGCCAGCGTATGTTTCCCTCAACTCGTATGCGTCGCATGCGAGCTGATGATTTTTCCCGTCGTTTAATGCGTGAAAATCAACTCACCACCGCTGACCTAATCTACCCCATGTTTGTGATTCCTGGCCAAGGCCAAACTGAACAGGTGGCCTCTATGCCAGGGGTTGAACGCTATTCAGTGGACTTATTGGTCAAGCAAGCTAAAGAACTGGTAGCCATGGGAATTCCTGCAATCTGCTTATTTCCTGTTACCCCCGCTGAGGCAAAATCGGAGATGGCAGAAGCCGCCTACGATCCTAATGGCCTAGCGCAGACAGCAATTCGTGCGGTTAAAGATGCCTGCCCAGAGCTTGGCATTATGACCGACGTGGCACTAGATCCATTTACCAGTCATGGCCAAGACGGCATTATTGATAAGCAGGGTTATGTACTTAACGACATAACTATTGAAATATTGGTCAAGCAAGCCCTATCCCAAGCCGAAGCGGGTGCCGATATACTTGGCCCCTCTGATATGATGGATGGCCGTATTGGCGCTATTCGCCAAGCTCTAGAAGCCACAGGCCATACCAATACCCGCATTATGTCCTATGCCGCCAAATACTCTTCTGCTTATTATGGCCCCTTCCGCGATGCCGTCGGTTCTGCTGGCAACTTAGGCAAGTCTAATAAGCATAGCTACCAGATGGACCCTGCCAATAGTGATGAGGCTTTACACGAAGTGGCCCTCGATTTGGCTGAGGGTGCTGATATGGTCATGGTCAAACCGGGCATGCCCTATTTGGATATTGTGCACCGAGTTAAAACTGAACTTAAAGTACCCACCTTTGCTTATCAGGTAAGTGGTGAATATGCCATGCATATGGCTGCCTTCCAATATGGCTGGTTAGATGCCGATCAGGTGACCTTAGAGTCTTTATTAGCATTTAAGCGGGCTGGGGCAGATGGTATCTTGACCTATTTCGCGAAATCGGCAGCGCAACTTATCAATGGCTAAGCAAAAAACTGCATTCGTCTGTAATGAGTGTGGCTCCGACTATACCAAGTGGCAAGGGCAATGTAACGACTGCGGCAGTTGGAATAGCCTGCAAGAGATACGCCTAGGCACTGCGGCCAAAGGTGGCGCCGCCAAGGTAAAAGGCTATGCCGGTGTAACAGCACAATTACTTGACTTAAGCGAAGTCGATATTGCTCAGGTGCCTCGTTTTAGCACTGGTATTAGTGAATTAGATCGTGTTCTTGGTGGCGGCTTGGTATTGGGCTCCACTATTTTAATCGGTGGCCATCCTGGCGCTGGTAAAAGTACCCTACTACTGCAATTAATGTGTAACTTAGCCCAAACCATGCCTGCTATGTATGTTACGGGTGAAGAATCTCTCCAGCAGGTAGCATTGCGGGCTCAGCGTCTAGAATTACCGACTACCAACTTAAAAATGCTAGCCGAAACGGATGTCGAGGCGATCCTTGCCCAAGTCGAATCTGTAAAACCAAAACTGCTGGTTGTCGACTCCATTCAAGTTATGCAGTTAGCCGATATTAGCTCCGCCCCAGGCAGTGTATCACAAGTTCGGGAGTGTGCTGCGGCACTGGTACGCTATGCTAAACAAAGCAATACTGTGCTGTTATTAGTGGGCCATGTCACCAAAGATGGTAATTTGGCTGGGCCAAAAGTATTAGAGCATATGATTGACTGCTCCCTGCAGTTAGAGGGCGACCATGATAGCCGCTTTCGCACCTTGCGTGGCCATAAAAATCGTTTTGGTGCAGTAAATGAGCTAGGCGTCTTTGCCATGCTGGAAACGGGTTTAAAAGAAGTCAAAAACCCTAGTTCTATCTTTCTTTCACGAGCCGAAGGCGCTGCCCCTGGCAGTCTAGTAATGGTGATTTGGGAAGGCACACGGCCACTGCTGGTCGAGCTGCAAGCTCTGGTAGATGATAGCCACTTTAATAACCCCCGCCGAGTGACTGTGGGGCTCGATCAAAACCGTTTAGCCATGTTGCTAGCAGTACTACATCGCCATGGCGGCCTGCATACCGGTGATCAGGATGTGTTTGTTAACGTCGTGGGTGGTGTGCGCGTCAACGAAACCAGTGCTGATTTAGCTTTGCTGATGGCCATTGTTTCTAGTCTACGCGACCAGCCTTTAGATCAACAGTTGGTGGTGTTTGGCGAAGTGGGCTTATCGGGTGAAATACGCCCTGTGCCTTCTGGACAAGAGCGCATTCGCGAGGCCGCTAAACATGGCTTTACTCGCGCTATAGTGCCATTGGCCAATGTGCCCAAAGATAGCCAAGATAGTAGCTTAAAACAGATTCAGATTATTGGTGTAAAAGCCCTATCTGATGCGCTGGACGCTCTGTAGGGTAAAGTATGTTGCCTAAGCCTGATATTTATACTCACCATGCACATATTAGGCTTTTAGATAGTAACGACGCTATGGCTTTAAGTGATTACTATTGGCGCAATCGTGCCCACTTGAGAGACTCTGAACCGGTTCGTACTGAACCATTCTATGCTTATGAAAATATGTGGAACTTACTATTAGCCGCAGAAGGCGCATTTTATAATGGCACCAAAATCAAACTAGGTGCCTTTGGTCATTCTGACCAACAACTTTTGGCCTGTATCGACTTTTCTGAAATCTTAAAAGAACCAATGCATTCTTGTAATTTGGGCTATTCCATTGATGCCCAACAGCAGGGTCAGGGCCTGATGCGTGAATTCTTGCCTCCTTGCCTAGAATATATTTTTCATAGTCTTGGCCTTCACCGAATCCAGGCCTCTTATATGGTTAATAACCATCGCAGTGGCCAATTACTCCGGCATTTGGGATTTCTGCAAGAGGGCCTTGCCAAAGATTTCGTCCATATTAATGGGCAATGGCAAGACCATATTCTGATGGCCAAACTCAATTCTAACTAAATTACCTTAAGCCGTCTGACGATAGTATTCCTGAGCCGCGGCCACACCCGCCCCTAAAGTAACTGGATAGTCCAAATCAGCCATCGCCATTTCGATGGTAGCCAAGCCAGACAAGACCATAACATCAGTAAGCATGCCCAGATGACCAATACGAAAAGCCTTAGCATCCATTTTGCCCAAACCCACACCAAAGGATACGCCGTATTTATGGAAGGCATGCTCGGTTAGCTGATTACTATTAAAACCTTCAGGCACATAGATAGCGGTTACGGTATCAGAATAGGTGGCTGGGTCTTTAGCGCATAAGCTTAAGCCCCAAGCTTTGGCGGCTAATCTTACACCCTCAGCTAAACGCTGGTGACGACTATAAACTTGCTCCAACCCCTCCTCAAACAACATATCAAGGCTTTCTTTTAGTCCATAAATTAGCTGTAAAGGTGGTGTGTAAGGGTAGCCGCCACTGCCATTAGCCGCTAACATATCGCGGAAGTCAAAAAATGTGCGGGGCAGCGTTGCCGATTGCATAGCTTGCAAGGCCTTTTGACTAACGCCCAAAATAGCCATACCCGTGGTTAACATAAAGCCCTTTTGTGACCCACTAACGGCAATATCCACCCCCCAAGTATCCATATCAAAAGGCATCGAAGCTAAAGAACTAACACAATCAACCAGCAATAAGGCTGGGTGAGAGGAGGCATCCATGGCCTTGCGCACAGCAGCAATATCGCTTTTTACCCCTGTCGCTGTTTCGTTATGGGTAACCAGCACAGCTTTAATGGCATGACTAGTATCTTGGCCAAGGCGCTCCTCAAATTTAGCAGCTGGGGCAGCCTCTCCCCAGGTACATTCAATCACCTCGACATCCAAGCCATGCCTTTCACAAAGATCAATCCAGCGATGGGAAAACATGCCATAACGAGCAACCAAGACCTTATCACCTGGGCTTAGGGTATTGCTAATAGCTGCCTCCCAACCACCTGTGCCACTGGCAGGAAAGGTAATCACCTCACCAGTAGTGGTACCAAATACCTGCTTGCAACCTGCTAACACGGGATCTAATGTACTCACAAAGTCAGGCGAACGATGGTCACAAGTTTGCTTATGCATGGCGTTAAGCAAGCGCTGTGGAATATTGGTTGGTCCCGGGATAAACACTGGGTTTTGGGTTGACATAGTGGCCTCCTAGCCATATTTGGCAATGTAATAAGTTTAAACAGCCTTGTTGTTATGACAAAAATTACCTACTATTTTGCCAAATAACACTATTTCACAATGTGAAAATTCAACAAAGCCAACCTTTTAACCTTTTATTTAATATGAACTAGAATAGGCTAAAAACTAAACGATAGCGACACAGCCGTTTCCACAATGTGAAAAGTTAAATAATCCGTGGAGTCATACCTATGAAGGACAAGCCTAAATCCAGCATACAGGTAATCGACCGTGCTGCTTTATTATTGGATGCCCTATCCCGTTATGCAAAACCAACGCAGCTTAAAGTGCTAAGTGCTGATACCCAATTGCATCCCTCTACGGTGCATCGAATTTTGCAAGCACTGATCGATAACCGCTTTGTCGAGCAAGATAGCCATGGCCACTATCAGCTAGGCCGGCGCCTATTGCAGCTCACCAATCGACTGTATTCTGATATTGATATCCGTGCCATAGCATTGCCCTATATGGAGCGTTTGCGAGACCAATTAGGCGAAACCATTAACTTAACCATGCGGCAAGGCGATGTGGTGATGTATTTCGAAAAAGCCACTCCTAGCCGTATGATGCACGTGCAACAGGTAATTGGTAGCCGCGCGCCCTTACATGTAACCGCTGTTGGTAAACTCATGCTCGCTATGGGAGGTGCTGAGGAAATTAGCGCTTATGTGCAACGCACTAATATGCCCGCTTATACGCCAAACACCTTATCCAGCTATGAACAGCTGTTTGATGACTGCAAATTAAGCCAACAACGTGGTTATGGCTTAGATAATGAGGAGGCAGAAATGGGCGTTGGCTGTATTGGTGTTTTAATCTATGACCGCAGCGGCCAAGTGGCTGCTGGCTTATCCATATCAGCCCCTATAGAACGGCGCCAAGCCAGCTGGATTGATGCTATCACCAAAGCCGGCAAAGATATTTCCCATGACTTAGGTTTTGCCTCTGCATAAGCTTATTGCAGGCACAAAAAAACCGGCTAATAAGCCGGTTTTTATCATACCAATATCAATTACTTGATCTTGGCTTCTTTATACATAACATGCTTACGTACTTTGGGATCATACTTTTTGATCTCCATCTTGTCAGGCATATTACGCTTGTTTTTGGTGGTGGTGTAGAAGTGACCAGTACCGGCGCTGGAAACCAGCTTAATCTTATCGCGCATCAGTCAGCTCCTTATACCTTAATGCCATTGGCACGCACTTCGGCCAAAACAGCATCAATACCTTTTTTATC
>DNNY01000126.1:0-330 GCA_003497765.1 Oceanospirillaceae bacterium | reverse complement strand
CAGCATCAATACCTTTTTTATCGATAACACGCATACCTTTAGAAGAAACGCGTAACCGAACGAATTTGTTTTCGCTTGCTACCCAAAAACGATGCCAATGTAAGTTTGGCAGAAAGCGACGACGAGTTTTGTTGTGTGCGTGAGACACATTGTTACCTGCGACAGGGCGCTTACCGGTAACCATACATACTCTGGACATTTTAATACCTCAATTTGGTGTCTTGAATACAACCCCATGTTGCATTCTCAGGCGGAGCAGCCCTCCAGTGGGCCAATATCCGTACCAGCCTTACTTTGCCTAATAACTGGTGGCTAAATAAGGGATGCGGA
>DNNY01000022.1 GCA_003497765.1 Oceanospirillaceae bacterium | reverse complement strand
TATTTGGTCCTTGTGGTTATGGTTTACCTTCTATTATTGGTGCCAAGATTGGTTGTCCTGATACGCCAGTGGTTGGTTTTGCCGGTGACGGTGCCTTTGGTATTGCGGTAACTGAACTGACCGCTATTGGTCGTAAAGAGTGGCCAGCGATTACCCAAATCGTAATGCGTAACTATCAGTGGGGTGCTGAAAAGCGCAACTCTACGCTATGGTTTGATGATAATTTTGTCGGTACAGAGCTAGATGAAAACGTTAGCTATGCTGGTATTGCTCAAGCCTGTGGCTTACAGGGTGTGCAGGCGCGCACTATGGAAGAGGTCAGTTCTGCCTTAAGCCAAGCTTTGGTTGATCAAGCGAACGGTAAAACCACCTTGATTGAAATTATTATTAACCAAGAGTTAGGTGAGCCTTTCCGCCGTGATGCGATGAAGACCCCGGTTAAGGTAGCAGGTATTAATCGTGAGGATATGCGTCCACAAAAAGGCGCATAAGCTTTAACGTTAGGTCAAAAAAAAGGGCGTATCTTTCGATACGCCCTTTTTGTTAGGGGTTAAGTTTTACTTACCGCCTTTGAATTCAGGATAGGCTTCCATACCACATTCAGCGATATCGACACCTTCGTACTCTTCTTCCTTAGAAACACGTAGACCAATTACCGCCTTGATAATTGCCCAAGTTAGCAGGCTAGCACCAAATACCCATACAAATATGGTAGCAGCACCAATCAACTGACCCATTAGTAGAGCTTCTGGATTAGAATAAGGTACTACTAGTAGACCAAACAAGCCAACCACACCGTGTACAGAAATAGCACCAACTGGATCATCTAGACGTAGTTTGTCTAAAGCAATAATAGAAAACACGACTAAGGCACCACCGATACCACCAATCACGGTAGCTTCTACAGGAGTAGGGAAAGATGGCTCAGCAGTGATCGCAACAAGACCAGCCAAGGCGCCATTTAGAGCCATAGTTAAGTCAGCCTTACCAAATAGTAGTTTGGCAACGATCAAAGCTACAATTAGACCACCAGCGGCAGCAGCGTTAGTATTCATAAATACCACCGCAACAGAGTTAGCACTTTCTACGGAAGCAGTAGCCAGTACTGAACCACCGTTAAAGCCAAACCAACCCATCCATAAGATAAAGGTACCTAAAGTAGCTAGAGGTAGGTTAGCACCAGGGATGGCACGTACCTGACCGTCAGGGCCATACTTACCTTCACGAGCGCCAAGTAGTAATACACCTGCTAGAGCAGCGGCAGCACCAGCCATATGCACGATACCAGAACCAGCAAAGTCACTCCAACCATAATCGCCAAGGGTGTACATGCCAAATACAGATGCGCTACCCCAAGTCCAAGATCCCTCAACAGGGTAGATTATGCCAGTCATTACTACACAGAAAGCAAGAAATGCCCATAGCTTCATACGTTCCGCAACAGCACCAGAAACAATTGACATAGCTGTAGCCACAAACACTACTTGGAAGTAAAAGTCAGCTGAAGGTGCGTAAGTAGCTGGATCATCGGCACCGGTAACACCATCACCTACGATGCCACTAAGGAAGTAGCCGCCTTCATACATGATGGCATAGCCGCAAACCAGGTACATAGTACAAGCGATTGCAAACAGGGCAACGTTCTTAGTTAGGATTTCAGTGGTGTTTTTGCTGCGAACAAGTCCTGCTTCTAGCATACTAAAGCCAGCAGCCATCCACATTACCAATGCGCCGCATACCAAGAAATAAAAGGTATCCAGTGCATACTGAAGTTCAAAAATTTGGTTTTCCATGATATTGGTCCTGTATTAAAGGGCTATGCTGCCGGTTTCACCAGTACGAATACGTACGGTTTCCAACAACGGTGTTACAAAAATTTTGCCATCGCCGACTTTGCCGGTAATAGCTGCTTTCTGGATAGTCTCCAAAACTTGATCGGTCTGCTCGTCATCAACGGCAATATCCAATCGTGTCTTAGGAACAAAATCGATCGCATATTCTGCGCCACGATATAGCTCAGTGTGACCATGCTGGCGTCCAAAGCCTTTAACGTCAGTGACCGTCAAGCCCTGAATGCCTAGTTCGGCCAGCGCTTCGCGAACATCATCCAACTTAAAAGGCTTAATGATGGCTGTGATTAGCTGCATACATACTCCTGTTATTTTCGTCTGATCGCACTTTTATTAGGCGACCACCATTAAATGGTATCAGGCATAATGCACGTATCGTGCCAAAATGGGTTTTTTAATAAAAACAGTGGGTTATAAATGATTCAACTGAAAGAGTAGAAGTGCGGAAAATTGTTTGTGCAGGTTTGGTGCGGCAAATGCACAAAAAAAGCACCATTGCACCAACTTGGGGCAAAAAGAGGGTTTTAAGACGTTAGAAGCAGATAAAATTGGCTAATAATAGCGGCAGCGACAATAGAAAGCCCCGCTGGGAGGCGTTTTTTCTTAATCAGCAAGCGCAGACGGCGTAAAACAATATGATGGCTGCGGCCAGTTAGCTCCCAGCGGCGCAAAAAAGCAAACTGCAGAATCAACGTAATGGGCAATAGGACGACAAATACCAAACAACAAGGCCAGCCTAGTATTAAACCAACAACCAATAACAGTTTGGCTTCACTGGCAGAAATCTTGCGCCAGCGCCAGAACAAAATACCAACAGCGAAAAATCCAGCACCGGTTAACAGATTGAAGAACCAATCATCTGGTTGCATCCAATAGAGCTGCGCACCCCAGACCACCAATAAGGCAAACATGCCCCGATTAGGAACATGCAAATGCCAAAAATCGCGGTGCGCCAAATAAATCAGCAGCAAAATATTTAAGCCAGCAAAGGCAAAGCTCATAGTCAATGTTTCTGTGTTAATAACGTCGCAACAGCATACGTGAGAAGCAGGGGTTGATTCAAGTCTGTTTAATTAGACAGTATGTATTTTGCAGTTTGTGTTATTAATGTTTGAAGGCAATATATTGCTGTTGATAATGACACTAGCAAAATCCCAAAAGCTTGCTATGGTTATGTGCACAGGTTGACGCTATTGGTTAGATTAGGAGTATGATTCAAGTTAAAGCAGGCGATTTAATTGCGATTCAGAAGGATGATTTTTATGCCTATGCACTTGTTGTTACCAATATAAAGCTATTTGGTGGCAATATTGTCTATGGCTTCCATCGGACTACTAAAGAGCTCATTGATTCTGAGAATCTGTTAAATGGCGATATATCTGGTTTTTTAGCTTTTGTTGACCTTATTTGGGCAAAAACAAATGATGTCATTTCCAAAATCGACAAAAAAATTGAACGACCATACGCTTATGATGCAAAAAGGTATCGTCAAACTTGTCTCACTAAAGGTGCTAATGGATATTATATTAAAATTATTGATGAAGATGTTGAGCTAATTGAGGAATTCAAAGTAACTAGTAAGAGCGATATCCCACAAGAAGTGCTTTTGTTACCAGAATTTGAATGCGTGTCAATTCACAGGTTTTTCGAGCGTATTAGCAGTCAATTGCATCAATCTAAGATAGAAGCAACTAGCTTAATTTAAAAAGCCAGAAGTTCCTATATATCGTGACCCTTGATAATAAAAATAGCATCAATTCTATTGGTCAGAATAGACATTTAGCAAAACACATCATGAACAATTTCCTGACATCCAAAGCTTGTTGTATAATGCTGCGTCCCGAACACAGGTATAGTCCATGAGCAAGAAACTCTATATTAAAACCCACGGTTGCCAGATGAATGAATATGATTCTGGGCGTATGGCTGATTTACTAGGCGAAAGTCACGCGATGGAGCTGACAGAGGTGCCTGAAGAGGCGGACATTCTATTACTAAATACCTGTTCGATTCGGGAAAAAGCCCAAGAAAAGGTTTTTCACCAGTTAGGCCGTTGGCGCAAACTAAAAGAAGCCAATCCCAAGGTAAAAATTGGTGTGGGCGGTTGCGTTGCCAGTCAGGAAGGTGAAGCTATTTCCAAGCGGGCGCCTTTTGTGGATATGATTTTTGGTCCACAAACCCTGCACCGTTTACCCGAAATGATTGAAGCCACCGATGCTGGTGCTGTGGGTGTCGTGGATGTAAGTTTCCCAGAAATAGAAAAGTTTGATCGTTTGCCGGCGCCCAAAGTCGAGGGTGCAGAAGCCTTTGTCTCCATTATGGAAGGCTGTAGTAAGTATTGTACCTTCTGTGTTGTGCCTTATACCCGCGGTGAAGAAGTTAGCCGGCCTTTGGCGGATGTATTAGTTGAGGTCAATCAACTGGCGGAACAAGGCGTCCGGGAAGTAAATTTGCTGGGACAAAATGTCAATGCTTACCAAGGTGAAACGGCTGACGAAGAAATTGTTGATCTGGCTGAGCTGATTACCTTAATTGCCGCCATCGATGGTATTGACCGTATTCGCTTTACCACTAGTCACCCAGTTGAATTTAGCGATAGCTTGATTGAGGCCTATGCGCAGGTGCCTGAGCTAGTCAGTCATCTGCATTTACCAGTTCAATCTGGCTCAGATAAGATTTTGATGGCTATGAAGCGTGGCCATACCTGTCTTGAATATAAATCCAAGATGCGACGTATTCGTAAGCTAAGACCAGATATAAGCTTTTCTTCTGACTTTATTGTTGGCTTTCCTGGGGAAACCGATCAGGATTTTGAAGACACCATGAATTTGATTGCCGATATTGGTTTTGATATGTCATTTAGCTTTATCTACAGTCAGCGCCCGGGTACCCCGGCTTCTGATTTGCCAGATAATACCGATATGGAAACCAAAAAACGCCGCTTAAGTATTTTGCAGCGCCGTATTGACCAGCAGGCCTTTGCTATTAGTCAGTCCATGGTAGGTAGCTTGCAGTGGGTGCTCGTCAGTGGTTATTCCAAAAAAGATCCGGGTAAGCTTTCGGGCCGTACGGAAAATAATAGGGTAGTAAATTTCCCCTGTGATCAGGTGGATTTAATCGGAAAATTCGCTCAAGTACGTATTTTGGATGCCCATCCACACTCTTTACGCGGTGAATTAGTGATTTCTGAGCTCGATGGGGTTGCACCCTTTGGGTCAGTCGTGGTGCAATAGGGGTAGGAATCGTTTTCCCAACCAACAGCCAAGGTAACGTTAATTTGTCTAGACCCAACAATCAGGCACTTGATCATTCTCAGCAGCAGATCCCACAGGACGGGGTCGATAATGGCTTGAGTTTTACCCTACAACCCGATAATCCCCACCATCTAGCCAACCTCCAAGGCTATTTAAATGATAACCTGAAGCTGATTGAAAGCCGCCTTAAGGTGCAGATCAATAATCGTGGTAATCGTTTTCTTGTAGTGGGCGAAAAGGCGCCTGCCCAAGCTGCTGAAAGGGTATTGCAGCAATTATATCGTGATGCCCAACAAGATAATGAAATTAGCCCCGACCGTGTTCATCTCGTATTAGTGGAAGCCCTACAAACTATGCAAGCAACAACTGATGCCCCTGTGAAAAAAGCCAATGAACCACAAGCTGAAGGGCTTACTGTGCGAACTAAGCGCGTTACTATTAAGCCTCGTGGCACCACGCAAATCAATTATGTGCGTTCTATTCGGCAAAAGGATATCAATTTTGGTATTGGCCCGGCAGGTACGGGTAAAACCTATTTGGCCGTTGCTTGTGCAGTAGAAGCCCTTGAACGAGAAGAAATTCGACGTATTTTGTTAGTGCGTCCTGCCGTGGAAGCAGGTGAAAAGCTAGGCTTTTTGCCCGGTGACCTAGCACAGAAAATAGATCCTTATTTGCGACCCCTATACGATGCGCTATACGAGATGCTGGGCTTTGAAACCGTGGGTCGGCTAATTGAAAAGAATATAATTGAAGTGGCGCCCTTAGCCTATATGCGCGGTCGTACCTTAAATGGCTCTTATGTCATCTTGGATGAAAGCCAAAACACCACCCGGGAACAAATGAAAATGTTTTTGACGCGTATTGGTTTTGGTTCCACAGCGGTGATAACGGGTGACGTTACCCAAATTGACCTCCCCCGAGGCACTAACTCTGGTCTTAAACATGCCATGGAAGTGTTAAAGGATGAGGAAGATATTGGCTTTACCTATTTTAATTCAGCCGATGTGGTACGCCATCCTCTGGTACAGCGCATAGTTGATGCTTACGATCGCTATGAGAAAAAACACGAGCAATAGTGCTCACCTTAGACCATAGTGCCTAGTCATCGATGATAGATTTACAAGTCGCCACCACAGCCGTAGGCCTGCCAACAGAAGGCCAGTTTCAGCAGTGGCTTCATGCAGCTACACAGGCGCAACCCAAAACCGTGGAAATTACCATACGTCTGGTAGATGACGAGGAAAGTCAGACCCTTAATCAGAATTATCGTGGTAAGGATAAACCGACTAATATTCTGTCCTTTCCCGTCGATATGGAAAGTTTGGCTATCCCAGAGTTAGCTGCTGAGTTAGGTGATAACCTGTATTTGGGTGATTTGGTCATTAATGCGCCTTTAGTGGCTCGAGAAGCCAAGGCACAAAACAAAACCTTAATAGATCATTGGGCTCACCTTGTTATCCATGGATGCTTGCATTTGCAGGGTTATGACCATATTAATGATGATGAAGCCGAGGCAATGGAAAGCCTCGAAATTGACATGTTAGCCGCATTGGGCATTGCCAATCCATACGGTTAGGGGTATAAATATACTCCGATTTATTATCTCCTTGCGCTTAATGACAACAACCACGGGCAAAGCAAGGACAAACAGGAAACTACATGAACGACGATCAGTCGACCAACGGTCAGGAGAAACGCTCCTGGCTACAACGTATTACGCTGTTTTTTAGCGACCGGGCTAGCAACTCAGAAGAGTTACTAGAACAGATTCGCCAAGCCGAAGAAGATCAAATTCTTGATCGTGAAGCACTGGATACCATTGAAGGCGCCATGCAAATGTCCAAGATGCAGGTGCGCGACATTATGGTACCCCGGTCACAAATGGCCACGGTCAAAGCCGACCAAACAGTATCTGAATTTATGGAAACTGTTATCG
>DNNY01000117.1 GCA_003497765.1 Oceanospirillaceae bacterium | reverse complement strand
CTTAGGCCATGATTGCTTTGTTGGTCGGGCGGGTTATACCGGTGAGGATGGCGTTGAAATTTCTGTGCCTAATGATCGTGCTGAGGCTTTAGCAGCCGCCCTTGTTGCCTTTGATGAAGTAGAGTGGATTGGTCTCGGAGCGAGGGATTCTTTGCGTCTAGAGGCAGGTCTTTGTCTTTATGGTCATGACCTTGACCAGACCACAACCCCTGTAGCCGCCAATCTCCTATGGGCGATGCAAAAGACCCGTCGCCCTGGTGGTGAACGTGAGGGTGGCTTTCCCGGGGCGCAGACTATTTTTGCTGAACTAGAGACTCAGCCAGCGCAGTTGCGGGTTGGTTTACTTCCCGAAGGTCGGGCGCCAGTGCGTGAAGGTGTTGAGATCGCTGATGCTGATGGCAAAGTTATTGGCAGAGTTACTTCTGGTGGCTTTAGTCCAACCTTGGGAGCGCCTATCGCTATGGCCTATATTGATACCGCCGCAGCGACAATAGAGAATCAGGTTTTCGCTTTGGTGCGTGGCAAGCAGTTACCATGTCGGGTAGCGCCCATGCCATTTGTACCCCAGCGTTATTATCGTGGTTAGTTGAAAATTTAATTCAATTAACCAAATGCGGGCTGGTTTACTAATAGTGATCCAGCCTTCGAAAATCAAGTGAATAACATTCCATAAGCCATTGTTATTATCCATCTGGTATCAACCACAATCTCCTTATACAATGGTTTTCTATTCTTTAAGGAGCTAATGCCGTGGCCTATCAGCCTGACCAGACTAAGTCCCTTCTATGGCATGACTACGAGACCTTTGGTACTGACCCTAAGGTTGATCGCGCGGTGCAGTTTGCCGCTATCCGCACGGATCTGGATTTTAATCCCATTGGTGACCCGGTTATGTGGTACTGTCGCCCCGCTGATGATTATCTACCATCCCCAAGTGCTTGCTTGGTGACTGGTATTACGCCCCAAGTTGCGTTACAAGAAGGTTTGCCAGAAGTGGAGTTTATGGCACGCATTAATGCCTTGATGAGTGAGCCTGGTACTTGTGTGGTGGGTTATAACAATTTGCGCTTTGATGATGAATTTACCCGTTATGGTTTATACCGCAATTTTTTCGATGCCTATGCGCGGGAGTGGCAAGGGGGTAACAGCCGCTGGGATTTAATGGATTTAGTTCGCGCCGCCGCTGTATTAAGGCCTGATGGCATTAATTGGCCAACTAATCAGGATAATGAAAAGGTTCTTAACTTAGACCAATTGGCACCAGCTAATGGCATTGCGCATGGTGATGCTCATGATGCTCTGGCGGATGTGCGAGCCACCATTGCCTTGGCTAAAAAAATACGTGAAGCCCAACCACGATTATATAATTTTGCTTTTCAGATGAAGCATAAGGCACAGGTATGGGGACAGTTAGACTTACAATTAAAAAAGCCTATTTTGCATATTTCGGGAATGTATGGACGTAAGCAAGGCAATCTGGCTTTAGTGGCTGCCCTTGCTGCCCATCCAAGTAACAAAAATAGTGTTTTGGTTTTTGATTTGCGGCATGACCCTAGACAATGGCAGGGCTTAAATGTCGAGGCAATGCAACAGGCTATGTTTTCCTCTAAAGAGGTCTTAGGAGATAGTCCACGCTTACCAGTAAAAGAAGTCCATATTAATAAATGCCCTATCGTGGCGCCAGCTAATACCTTACCCGAGGAGGTTGCTGACCACTACAAGATTGATCGTCAGCAAAGTCTGGCTTATTTGCGGTGGCTAGACGAGCATAGGGACTTTATCGATACCGTGGTGGCAGCCTATAGTCAGTGTGAAGCCATGTCTGATGTGGACGTGGATAGCGCCTTGTACTCAGGTGGCTTTTTTGACGAGCATGATAAACGCATGCAGCAACAAGTGCATAAAACACCACCTCAGCAATGGCAGGAGCAAGCCTTTGATTTTCATGATGAGCGCTTATCACGTATGTTGATGCGTATGAAAGGGCGTTGTTACCCGCAATTACTTTCTGCCAGTGAAGCTGAGCAATGGGAGCTATTTCGCCAACAGCGTCTGATTCAAGGTGAACAGCAAAATGTGCGTACTTTTGAGCAATTTGGTGCAGAATTAAACCGACTGGCTCAAGAGCGAACAGATGCTGCTAGCCAAGCTATATTGCAGGATTTGGCGACCTACGCTGAATCCATTTATCCCTATTAGTTTCTCAAGGCTTATTTTATGTTTGTGGCGCTAAGCAGCCTATTTTTGGCTGGCCTCTTATCGGCTACTCTGCTGCCAGGGGCTTCAGAATTATTTTTTGTACAGCAAGTTTTGGCTAACCCCAGCCAAGGTCTGTGGTTATGTTTAGCAGTCACAGCAGGCAATAGTGTGGGTGGTGCCATTACCTTTTTTATGGGTGTGGGACTAGCGCGGGTGGGCTCAGCTTGGAAATTAGCGCAACGATTAGGTGTGCAACCACCCAGTCCCGGGACTATGGTCAATGTGCAGCGCTATGGACGTTGGCTATTGCTGTTTTCTTGGTTGCCAGTGGTAGGGGATGCTTGGTGCTTGGCAGCGGGCATGCTGGGCTGGTCATGGCGCTTTAGTTTGGCATTGATCGTGGCAGGCAAGGCAGCGCGCTATAGCGTTTTATTGCTAGCTATAACCTGATTAAATATTTTCTCAGCTTATAGTGGCTACAGATCAATACTAAGCATCGGCCTCATGGCGTAAAAACACCCATTCATTTTCTGTGCTCTGTTCAGGACTATAGTAATAGCCAGCCGTGTTAAACCCTTTTAACTCTTGAACATCCGTAGCTCGTTGTTCAATGGCCCATCTTGCCATTAGGCCGCGGGCTTTTTTGGCATAGAAGCTGATAATTTTAAATTGGCCATTTTTCTGATCTTTAAAAACGGGGGTAATAATGTCAGCCTGCAAATTTTTAGGCTTAACAGCTTTAAAATATTCATTGGAGGCGAGATTAACTAATACGGGCTTAGGGTCTTTGGTTAAAGCCTTATTTAGCTGTTCGGTAATTTGGTTATCCCAAAAGGCATATAGGTCTTTGCCCTTTTGGTTGGCAAATTTGGTACCCATTTCAAGTCGATAAGCTTGCATTAGATCAAGAGGGCGTAACAGACCATAGAGCCCAGAAAGAATACGCACATGGGATTGGGCCCAATCTAAATCCGCGGCATCGAGACTTGATGCATCTAAACCAGTGTAGACGTCGCCTTTAAAGGCTAATACCGCTGGCTTGGCATTGGTCGAAGTAAAAGGCTGTTTCCAAGATGCATAGCGGGCCACATTTAATGCCGCCAGCTTGTCACTTAGCTTCATTAACTTAGCTAGGTCCTGAGGGCTCAGATGTTGTAATTCGTCAATTAATGCCTGGGATTGATCCAGCATATCGGGTTGGCTGTAGTCACTGATATGGGCAGGGGTGTCATAGTCCAGAGTTTTTGCGGGGGATAGTACCAAGATCATAATTTTGCTCTTTCAGTTAACCAAAGATTATTGCCCGATAATGTAAGGTGTTGAAACCTGACAAACACGCATACATAGATGATGTTAGTTTAATGATTAAAAGCATTTCTCTCAAGTTGGTTTATGTATGACGATTTACTGTTAGACTAGATGACTTTAACTCACCTTATATGCCCATGATAACGCCGCAACAACTTCTTCAGCAGCTACAGCAGCAGAGTCAGTCACGAGACTGTATGGTGGTGGCTATTGATGGTTTTGCGGGAGCAGGCAAATCTACCCTTGCCAAGTGGCTTGCTGAACATCTTGGGGTATGCCAGATAATATCTCTTGATGATTTTTATCAGCCTCTAACGTATAAGCAATGGTCACAGTTAAATGAGGAGGCTGCTTTACAAGCCTATTTATCCACCCAGACCCTTGCTCAGCAGCTGTTACAACCATTGCAGCAGGGGCAATCTATTTCCTGGCAAGCACAAGATTGGCTAACTAAGAAGCTGTCGCCAGAAAAGACAATTGTGCCTCGGGGGGTGATTCTGGTGGATGGTGTCTTTTCAAGCCATAAAGATTTTAGGCCATGGGTTGATTTGAGGGTCTTGGTATCAACACCACCTACTACCTGTAGTAGCAGAGTATTAGCTCGGCCCCAGCCTAATACGGATTGGTTTGCCCATTGGCAGCGTACAGAGACCTGGTTCCACGCACATTACAAAACAGGCCTGTGTGTGGAATATGTGACCTCGGGTTTTGTCCCTCAAGACGTTAAATTAGATATGGATTAAAAGCTTATAAAGGAGCTGTTTTTGGGCTTAGCCCATAGCCTGTCTGTGGTTGCTTAAAGTCAAGTTAGATATGTTAAAAAATCGTATTTTTTTTGCTTGATTTTTCCAAATCAAAAACCTATATTTAGTGTCGATAAGGGATTTCCTGCACTATATATTGTGTTTTACTCTTTTTTAAGCCCTATCGTATTGCTGTATAATATTTGTCTATAAAGACAGGTTTTACATCGACATTAGTAAAAAAATAACAATAACAAAGCTACATACAAATCACTGCAAAAAAGGGCACGGCATGCAAGACTTAATGGTCACTAAGCGCAATGGGAAACAAGAAAAAATAGATCTAGATAAAATCCATCGTGTGATCGATTGGGCAGCGGAAGGTTTGAATAATGTCTCTGTCTCTCAGGTAGAAATAAAATCTCATATTCAGTTTTTCGATGGTATACGTACAGAAGATATCCATGAAACCATTATTAAATCAGCGGCTGATTTGATCTCCGAAGAAGCACCTGACTATCAATATTTAGCAGCCCGTTTAGCTATTTTCCATCTACGTAAAAAAGCTTTTGGCCAGTTTGAGCCACCTCATTTGTATGACCATGTGCAAAAAATGGTCGCCGATGGACGCTATGATAGCGCCCTAAATACAGACTATAGTCAAGATGAGTATAATGAGTTAAACGATCACCTACAGCATAGCCGTGATATGCACTTTAGCTATGCAGCTGTAAAACAGATGGAAGGCAAGTACCTAGTACAAAACCGCGTGAGCGGTGATATGTATGAAAGCCCTCAAATTCTTTATATGTTAGTAGGTGCTTGTCTATTCTCTGGCTATCCTAAGGATACGCGTCTGGACTATGTAAAACGCTTCTACGATGCTTGTTCACTGTTTAAGTTATCCCTGCCTACGCCGATTATGTCAGGGGTGCGGACGCCAACCCGTCAGTTTAGCTCTTGTGTATTAATAGAGTGTGGTGATTCTCTAGATTCTATTAATGCCACTGCCGGCTCCATTATTAAGTATGTAAGTCAACGTGCAGGTATTGGTGTGAATGCTGGACGTATCCGTGCGCTGGGAAGCCCTATTCGCGATGGTGAAGCTTTCCATACGGGCATGATACCGTTTATCAAGCATTTCCAAACGGCTGTAAAGAGTTGTTCCCAAGGTGGTGTGCGCGGTGGTGCTGCAACATTGTTTTACCCTATTTGGCATTTGGAAGTTGAATCTTTACTGGTATTGAAAAATAATCGCGGTGTAGAAGAAAACCGTGCACGCCATATGGACTATGGTGTGCAGTTTAACCGTTTGATGTACCAGCGCTTAATTAAGGGTGGCAATATCACTCTCTTTAGCCCTTCAGATGTACCCGGGCTTTATGATAGTTTCTTTGAAGATCAGGATCGCTTTGAAGAACTATATAAAGCTGCAGAGAATAATCCTGACGTTCGCAAGCGCACAGTCAAAGCGGCTGACTTATTTAGTAAATTTGCTCAAGAGCGGGCGCAGACAGGTCGTATTTACCTTCAAAACGTTGACCATTGTAATACGCGGAGTGCCTTTAACCCAGCCAAAGCACCAGTTCGCCAAAGTAACTTGTGTCTAGAGATTGCGCTACCAACATCACCTTTACAAAGCATTGATGACCCTAACGGTGAAATTGCCTTATGTACCCTGTCGGCGTTTAACTTGGGGGCCTTGGAAAGCCTAGATGAGTTGGAAAATCTATCGGATTTGATTGTGCGTGCCTTGGATAGTCTGTTGGACTATCAGGAATACCCTATTGTGGCGGCCTATGAGGCGAGTATGAAGCGCCGTACCTTAGGTGTAGGTGTGACTAATTTCGCTTATTACTTAGCCAAAAATGGTGTGCGTTATTCAGATGGTTCAGCCAATAACCTGACTCACCGTACCTTTGAGGCTGTGCAATACAATTTGCTAAAGGCGTCTAATAATTTGGCCAAAGAGCAGGGTGCTTGTCCGTCATTTGGTGATACTTTCTATGCCCAAGGTAAAATGCCTATTGATACTTACAAAAAAGACGTCGATAAGTTCTGTGATGAAGCCCTTCATCTGGATTGGGACGCATTGCGTGACAGCATTGTTGAGCATGGCCTGCGCAATAGTACTCTTACGGCACTAATGCCTTGTGAAACATCAAGCCAAATTACCAATAGCACCAATGGTATTGAGCCACCACGTGGTTTTGTCAGTGTTAAGGCCAGTAAGGATGGTATTTTAAAGCAAGTAGTGCCTGAATTTGAGCGCCTAAAAGATGCCTATGAATTGTTGTGGACTATTCCAAATAACGAAGGCTATTTACAACTGATTGGTATTATGCAGAAATTTGTTGACCAAGCTATATCAGCTAACACTAATTATGATCCAGGCCGCTTTGAAAGTGAGAAGGTGCCCATGAAGCAACTCTTGAAAGATTTACTAACCGCCTATAAATATGGAGTGAAGACCCTTTACTACCATAATACGCGAGATGGGGCTGATGATGGTCAGGATGATGGCTGTGAAGGCGGCGCTTGTAAGCTGTAATAGTTTTGCCATTTAGATATTTAAGTTAAGCGATATTGAAAGAGCAACCTAATGACTTATTCTACTTTTAACAAGACCAAAAATGATGCCTTAAAAGAACCCATGTTCTTTGGCCAAAATGTAAATGTTGCACGCTACGATCAGCAACGTCATGCGATTTTTGAAAAGTTAATTGAAAAACAATTGTCTTTTTTCTGGCGCCCAGAAGAGGTTGACTTGTCCACTGACCGTAAAGATTTTATGGCCATGGCAGACCATGAGAAGCATATATTCTTAAGTAATCTCAAATACCAAACACTATTAGATAGTGTGCAAGGGCGTTCGCCCAACGTGGCTTTCCTACCCATTGTGTCATTGCCAGAACTGGAAACTTGGTTAGAAACTTGGTCATTTAGTGAAACTATCCATAGTCGTAGCTACACCCATATTATCCGTAATGTTGTGGCTGATCCAAACTTGGTGTTTGATGATATTGTCGATAATCCAGAAATTGTAAAACGTGCTGAGTCAGTAACGCGTTACTATGATGATTTTATTGCTAAGTGTCATTTATATAGCTTGTTAGGCGAGGGTGAGCATATCCTGAATGATGAATCTGTAACGGTAAATATGCATGAGTTAAAGCGGCTTATGTATCTTACTGTGGCTTCGGTAAATGTGCTTGAGGCCGTGCGCTTCTATGTCAGTTTTGCTTGTAGTTTTGCCTTTGCCGAACGGGCTATTATGGAAGGTAATGCTAAGGTGATAAAGCTTATTGCGCGCGATGAGGCACTGCACTTGGCGGGTACCCAGCATATGCTAAACCTAATGGCTCAGGGTCACGATGACCCGGAAATGGCTGCCATCGCTGAGTCCTGCAAGGAAGAAGTGAAGAATATCTTTTTGCAAGCGGCTGAGCAGGAAAAGGAATGGGCTGCCTATTTATTTAAAGACGGCTCCATGATTGGCTTAAATGCGGATATTCTAAAAGAGTATGTTGAATATATTACCAATGTCCGTATCAAGGCCATTGGCTTTGACGAGCTTTTCCCTGGCCGTAACACGAACCCATTACCTTGGATGAATGCCTGGTTGGTTAGTGATAATGTGCAAGTGGCTCCTCAAGAAGCAGAAATTAGTTCTTATTTAGTTGGTGCAATCGATAGTGCTATGGATGATGCTGACTTTGATGACTTCGATTTATAGTCGGTCAATTATGCATTTCTACAGTGGGGTCAGGTCGTTAGTATCTGACCCCATTTTTTGTGACCGCTAGTCTGGGTATTGCATTCATAAACCCCAGTACTATCTTATGGCATATCAACTCGAATAACTTAGGTTTCAGGTTTACTTTCCTATGAGCAATGTGACCGTCACTGTAAATAAAACCATCGTCTTCGATTATGATGATGAGTTTTCTTTGCTAGATAGCATGGAAGAGCATCAGGTGCCTGTAAACTATAGTTGTCGTGGCGGTTATTGTGGGTCGTGTAAGGTCAAGTTAACTAAAGGTAATGTGACTTTGGTGCAAGACAGCCTAGTACCTTTACCAGAAGGTGAAGTATTGGCTTGCTGTTGTGTGCCCCATGGACCCATAAGTATTGAAGTGGATTAGCCCAGCTAAGTGTTAATAGTCTGAGCTAATCCATGGGTGGATAAATTATCGATTGATGCGAGCTTGCTTAAGTGTATCGGCAATTAAAAAGGCTAACTCAAGGGCCTGATCAGCATTTAAGCGAGGGTCGCAGGCGGTATGATAGCGGTTATGCAGATCCTCGGCAGAAATATCATGGGCTCCGCCCATACATTCAGTGACATTTTGGCCCGTCATCTCAAAGTGCACACCACCAGCATAAGTGCCTTCCGCGGCATGAACATCAAAGAAGCCTTTAACTTCCCGTAATACATCGCTGACTAAGCGGGTTTTATATCCAGATGAGGACTTAATAGTATTTCCATGCATAGGGTCTGAGCTCCATAGAACTTCACGTCCTTCTGCTTTGACAGCCCTCACTAGTGCTGGCAGATGCTCAGCTATCTTGTCCGCACCCATGCGGGCAATAATATTGATGCGACCGGGTTCATTGTCTGGGTTAAGTATATCCAGTAAACGCAGTAAATCGTCTACCTGCATACTTGGCCCTGCCTTAAAGCCAAGAGGGTTTTTGACGCCACGGAGAAATTCGACATGGGCACCGTCAACCTGTCGGGTGCGGTCACCAATCCACAGCATATGAGCTGAACAATCATACCAGTCGCCAGAGAGGCTATCTTGACGGGTTAAGGCTTGTTCAAAATTCAGTAACAAAGCTTCGTGGGAAGTGTAGAGACTCGTTTCATGAAGTTGCGGTGTGGTTTCAGCATTAATACCGCAGGCCGCCATAAAGTTTAGTGACTGATCTATCTGAGCAGCTAAATGTTCGTAGCGTTCACCTAGAGGGCTATTACCCACAAAATCAAGATTCCAGCGGTGGATTTTATTGAGATCGGCAAAACCACCTTGAGCGAAAGCTCGTAATAGGTTCAAAGTAGCCGCTGATTGATTGTAAGCTTGCACAAGTTTGTCTGGGTTAGGCACACGAGCTTGGCTAGTAAAATCCAGATCATTAATAATATCACCACGATAGCTAGGTAAGGTGACATTATCGATAGTTTCTGAATCAGCAGAACGGGGCTTAGCAAATTGACCAGCCATACGACCCACTTTAACTACTGGGCAGCTACCGGCAAAAGTAAGTACTACGGCCATCTGCAAAAGCACTTTAAAAGTATCGCGGATATTGGCGGCATTAAATTCGGCAAAACTCTCGGCACAGTCGCCTCCTTGTAGCAAGAAAGCTTTGCCTTGGGTCGCTTCAGCTAATTGTCTCTTTAGGGCACGGGCTTCGCCAGCAAATACTAGCGGTGGTAAATTACCCAGTTGTTGTTCAACCCGGTTAAGGGCCTCAATATCAGTATATTGAGGTTGTTGCTGAATGGGGAAGTTGCGCCAGCTGGTAGGAGTCCAGTTATTCATAGTGTTTGTATTCTTTTATTAAGGTTAAAACTAATAGGGGGTTTATAACATGGCTAATTAAGGTTAGTCATGCACTAAAATTTGTTTGTGGTGATTAATCGATATCGTCAACCGCTGGGCGAATTCCTACCAAGGCTCGCGCTGATGTTTCTTTGGCTGATTGTAAAAATGCTTGCATATAATCCATAGGCAATTGATCAGAGCGAACAGCTGCATAGAGAGTACACCAAACTCCCTCAGCACCTAGGGACCGGGCACTAACATAGCCACGACTTGAGTATTCATTTAAGGCCCAATTAGGAAGTGCACAAACACCACGACCACTAGCCACTAATTGCATCATCATCATGGTTAATTCAGCATGACGAATGGCCTTGGGCTCTACTTCAGCCGGTTCTAAAAAATGGGTAAAGACATCAAGCATTTCACGTTCGACTGGGTAACAAATTAGGGTTTCATGAGCTAAATCACTAGGCTTAATATATGCTTGTTCCACTAAAGCGTGATGATTACTAACAGCCAATACCGATTCGTAGGTGAATAGGGGTACATAGCTGATACCCGATAGCGGTTTAGGGTTGGCGGTAATCACTAGATCCAATTCACCGCGGCGCAAAGCTGGTAAGGGGGCAAAACTAAAACCACTAGCTATATCTAACTCAATATCAGGCCATGCACTGCGATAATTATCTAAAGTGGGCATTAACCACTGGAAGCAGCTATGGCATTCAATAGCAATATTTAAGCGTCCAGAGCCACCTTGGGCTAGGCGTTCAATTTCCCGCTCTGTGTTACGAATTTGGGGGAGTACTTCATCAGCTAACAAGATAAGGCGCTTACCTGCTGTGGTGAATTCAACAGGTTTGGTCTTGCGGATAAAAATTGGTGTTCCCAATTTGGCTTCTAAATCTTTGATTTGATGGGATAAAGCGGATTGGGTAAGAAATACTTTTTCTGATGCTTCCACCAGACTGCCGGTATCACGAAGGGCAGTAATAGTGCGCAAATGGCGTAAATCGATCATCTGTGAATAGAAATATGGAATTGCTAAAACGCCAATTATACACAAAAAAATTCATAGATAATGCCTATTTTGATATATTTTACTGAATTTCATTCACTAGAATAGCTGTTTTGACTTTATTTTTTGCTATTTCTCCCAATCAACTATTTTAGTTTGTAAATAGCCTAACCAAAGCTTGATGTTGTAACTTATGAGCGTTACTTTGGTGATGTATTTATTTGATCCACTGAATGCTAATTTTGGACTAGACTGATAGCCAAGGTAAGAAAGTTGCAGATAAATTACATAGGAACCTATTGGTGATTTTTTGTAGTTGTAAGTGATGATGTAAGTGAAGATTTAAGCAGAGATTCTAAAATGATTTTAAATAACCAGTGGTTAGTTAAGATGTTGATGGTTAATAAAAAAACAGCCCTATTTGTTCTGACGATATTAGGGGTTTTGCTAAGTAATGCATCTCAGGCAGTGGATTTTGAGGACGCAAAAGCCGCCGTGGTTAAAGTCTATGTAACGTCCGTGGAACCTGATTATTACGAGCCATGGAGTCTAATGAACCCCCGTAACTCAACTGGCTCTGGGGTGATTATTGATAGCAATAGAGTATTAACCAACGCCCATGTGGTAGCTGATGAGCGCTATATTCAGGTAAGCAAGCATGGTGAGGCCAAGAAGTATCGTGCCAATGTTATGTTTGTATCCCATGCTGCTGATTTGGCTTTATTGGAGGTTGAAGATCAGAGTTTCTTTGACAATGTAGATCCATTAGCCTTGGGTCAGCTGCCAAAAGCCCAAGAACAGGTGATTGTGCTTGGCTACCCTGTCGGTGGTAAAAGTTTAAGTGTTACCCAAGGGGTATTGTCTCGTATTGAGCATATATCCTATGTACATTCTGGTAGAACATTTTTAGCTGGACAGATTGATGCGGCCATTAATTCTGGCAATAGTGGTGGACCGGTTATTAAAGATAATAAAATTGTGGGTATTGTGATGCAGGAAATACCGGGTGCCGACAATTTAGGATATATGGTACCCCCCGTAATGATTGAACAGTTTTTAACGGATGTCGATGATGGTCAATTTGATGGTATTCCTGAATTGGGTATTGTTAGTCAAGCATTGGAAAATCCAGGTATGAAAACCTATTTGGGTCTGGCTGCTGATAAAGATGGCATCCTGGTAAAACGGGTGTTTCCTCGGTTGGATAAACTGGTTGAGGTGTTACCGGGGGATATTATTACAGCTGTTGATGGCTATCCCATAGCAGAAGATCAAACCATTGAGTTTCGTGAGGGTGAGCGAACACGATGGAGCTATTTAGTTGATACCCAACAAATGGGTGGTGCGGTTGAACTATCGTTGTTGCGAGATGGTCAGCCAGTGCAGGTTAAAGTGCCTTTATTTGAAAGTGC
Organism: Oceanospirillaceae bacterium; assembly: GCA_003497765.1. Classification (GTDB taxonomy): domain Bacteria; phylum Pseudomonadota; class Gammaproteobacteria; order Pseudomonadales; family Balneatricaceae; genus Njordibacter. The sequence goes on along the minus strand of DNNY01000117.1, from coordinate 2,939 downwards.
TAATGATCATCGACTGGTCCCGCTACAACAATATGATGTGCTACCCCAATATCATATTGTCGGCGGAATTGTTTTTACCCCATTGACGGTTAATCTGATGCAACGCTGGGGCAGTGATTGGCGCCAAGGTGCACCAGTATCGTTTTTACATTCATTAAATAAAATAGCTAAATTCTCTGGTGAAGAGAGGGTGGTGGCATTGCGAGTACTGTCTGGTGATGTCAATACGGGGTATCACGATTATAGTCGTAGACTGGTACAATCAGTGAACGGAGAGCGCTTTGATAACTTCGCAGAATTTGTAACATTGCTGAACAACAATCAACAGCCCTATTTATCTTTTGTAGATGAAAATGAGTTTGAATTGGTAATTGATGTGCAGCAGTCTGAGCAAGAGTTACCTATGTTGTTGCAACGTTTTAATGTCCCTGCACCCAGCTTTGTTTATCCTGAATAACTAAGCACAGGGGTTCTCCGTTATTTGTAGGTATTATATAGCTGGCTTAAGGAGCAGAAACTCCATTAAAGCCTTTTGTGCATGGAGGCGGTTTTCTGCCTCCTCAAATACCACTGAGCGAGGATCGCTAAACAGATTTTCGCTTATTTCCATGCCGCGATAAGCGGGCAAACAGTGCATAAATAGCACGTCATCAGCCGCCAGATCGAGCATCGCTTCATCAACCTGATAGCCAGCAAATGCTTGCTCACGTTCTTGCTTTTCCTCTTCTTGACCCATGGAGGCCCAAGTATCAGTAACAACCAAATGAGCCCCTTTAACTGCTTCCTCAGGGGTGCGACTAATTGTTATGCGGTCTTTATTAGCCGTAACTAGCTCAGATGATGGTTCAAAGCCCTCAGGGCAGGCAATTTGAAGTTGGAAATCAAATTGACGGGCCGCGTTAATAAAGGACTGACAAACATTATTGCCATCACCTACCCAAGCCACAGTTTTACCTTGAATGCTGCCCCGATGTTCAATAAAGGTTTGCATATCGGCTAATAGCTGACAGGGGTGATAATCATCTGTAAGCGCATTAATTACGGGTACTTGTGAGTTAGCAGCAAAATCTTCCACAATGCTATGTTCATCGGTACGAATCATAACGATATCAACCATGCTAGAAATCACTTTAGCACTGTCATCAATGGGTTCGCCACGACCCAATTGTGTATCTCGGGGTGACAAAAAGATGGCATGACCACCCAGTTGTGCCATACCAGCTTCAAATGAAACGCGAGTCCGAGTTGATGACTTGCTGAACACCATACCCAAGACACGATTTTTAAAAGGCTCGTATATCTCACCTTGGTTACGGATGGCTTTGAGTTCTATAGCCCGCTGAATAACCCAGTTTAATTCGTTAGGGTTAAGGTCTAGCAGGGTTAGAAAGTGACGTGGTTGCTTGCTGATCATAGTGTTTGCTTGAGCAAAACGAGCATTCTATGTTTTTCCAGACATAGGTGCAACCTGAGCCTATATAGACTTGATCGATACTTCGCGGGCAATACTGTTGCAATCAGCACCGCTGTCTCTATCTTGGCCTTTATTTTAGTCAAATTAAAGTGTATTTTTTGTAAAATAATAACTGATTAAATGACTTGGTCTTTGTTATAATAATTACTAATTTTTTTATCAGCCGCCCTTGAATAATAGCAAAGCGATGCTATGAAAGGTGAATCACTATATGGCCATGTCTGTCTGCAGATTTGGCACTGCTTGAATAGGATAAGCTAATGGATACTATTGACGTTATCAAAGACCAAATCAGCAATAACGATATTTTGCTGTATATGAAGGGCACCCCGAAATTTCCACAATGTGGTTTTTCGTCCCAAGCTGTGCAAGCTGTAATGGCCTGTGGTGAGCGTTTTGCTTTCGTGAATATCCTAGAAAATCCTGATATTCGAGCTGAACTGCCTAAATATGCTAATTGGCCAACTTTCCCACAGCTGTGGATTAAAGGCGAATTGGTAGGTGGTTGTGACATCATTATGGAGTTGTCACAATCAGGAGAATTAGCTGAAATGATTTCTGCTGCAGCCCCTGCTGCAGAATAATTAAATTAAACCAAGAGGTGCACGCCTCTTGTATTCTGACAATCAAGGAGTAACAACATGAGCGTATTAGTAGGTAAGCAAGCACCTGACTTTACTGTACCAGCAGTACTAGGTGATGGCACTATTGTTAGTGATTTTAATCTGTCTGAGAACATTAAAGGCAAATATGGTCTGGTTTTCTTTTATCCATTGGACTTTACCTTTGTCTGTCCTTCGGAGCTGATTGCCTTGGATCACCGTATGGATGATTTTAAAGCCCGCAATGTAGAAGTAATTGGTGTGTCTATTGACTCACACCATACTCACAATGCTTGGCGTAATACAGCCATCAACGATGGTGGTATCGGCCCAGTTAAGTATACCTTGGCTGCTGATATGGCTCATGACATTTGTCGCGCCTACGATGTGGAACTAGCAGATGGCACCAAAGCTTATCGTGGTGCTTTCTTGATTGACCGTGATGGTGTTGTACGTTCACAAATTGTCAACGATCTACCATTAGGTCGTAATATGGATGAGCTAATACGTTTGGTTGACGCTCTACAATTCCATGAAGAACATGGTGAAGTTTGTCCAGCTGGTTGGCAAAAAGGTGACTCTGGTATGCAAGAATCTGCTGCTGGCGTGGCTTCTTACCTAAGTGGCAATGCCGACAAACTATAAGTGAGTTTGGCTGACCAACTGGTCAAGCCATGATACAAGCTTAAGTGTTAGCATGTTCACGCTAAGCCCCGTTTAGACTTGTCTAGGCGGGGTTTTTTGTGGTTGTCCATAAGGCATTCATTGCATAAGCGAATGGGGGTCGGTAAAATTGGCCTCTTTTCTCCAGCCGTAAGCGCTTCTACTCTATAAACACAGGTAAACTGAATGGCAACAAACAG
>DNNY01000078.1:1434-7854 GCA_003497765.1 Oceanospirillaceae bacterium | reverse complement strand
ATATCTTTAATTCATTCCGTGTGACTATTCCAACGGTGATTGGTGCTGTGTCTTTATCTTGTATGACGGGCTTTGCTTTAGCCGTCTATCGATTTAAAGGTAATCTGTTATTGTTCTTTATGTTTGTGGCGGGCAACTTTGTACCGTTTCAGATATTAATGGTGCCGGTGCGCGATTTCACTGTGCAGCTTGGTATTTATAATACGATTACCGGTCTGGCTTTATTTCATATTGCTTTCCAAACAGGTTTCTGCACCTTATTTATGCGCAATTTTATTAAGGCCATGCCTTATGAACTAATTGAAGCTGCCCGTGTAGAGGGGGTAAGTGAAGTGCGTATTTTCTGGTATGTGGTTCTGCCTCTGATGAAACCAGCCATAGCAGCATTATCCGTATTGATATTTACCTTTATTTGGAATGACTATTTCTGGGCCATGGTATTAACCCAAGGTGCCGATACACAGCCCATTACGGCAGGCTTAAACTCATTAAATGGGCAATGGATATCGGCCTGGCATTTGATTTCTGCTGGCTCTATCGTGGCGGCTTTACCGCCGGTGATTATGTTCTTTATTATGCAGCGTCACTTTATTGCCGGCTTGACCTTAGGTGCGGTGAAGTAAGATGGCAGTGCCAACCCAAACATGGCGCCTTGACCATGGCCAGCAGACATTGGTAATAGCCAGTGATCGCAAGGCCATGGCTTATGTTGTGTATTGGGGGGCAAGTCTACCTAATGACATTGACTTATATGCTTTGGTGCAAGGTCAAGTAAGAGATATTACTGGTGGTATGATTGATAGCCATAGTGCTATTAGTTTATGCCCCGTTGAGGGAGATGCATTTGCCGGTCAACCCGGTCTACTTGCTTATGACAAAAATGGGCAGTCTTTAATGCCTCAATTTAAACTTCAATCAGATGATGTTTCTGCCGATGGTTTGGTGTTGATATATAGCGATAAGCAATTAGGTTTGACCTATCAGGCACATATCAAAAAATGCTTAACCCCAAATGTTTGGCGTCTGTCAGCTAGTTTGGTTGCTGACCAGCCCATTGTATTAAATTGGCTAGCAGCACCGGTTATGCCTGCTGTGGATCATTTATCTGAAGTAACGGAATTTGGTGGTCGTTGGGTTGGGGAGTTGCAACCACATATACGTCAATGGGGCCCGAGCGCACTAGTAAGAGAAAACCGAACTGGGCGCACGGGGCATGAGCACTTTCCGACTTTACTCGTCAGTAATGCTGGTACAAAACATACACAAGGCGAGGTTTGTGCTTGGCATTATGGTTGGTCGGGTGGCCATAAAATGGTAGCTGAAGAGTTGCCGGATGGACGCCGACAGGTGCAATTTGGCCATGTCACTGGTTCCTACCGTGGTTTGCAAACAGAGTTTAAAACAGCAGACTTGTATATTGCCTACTCAAATACCGGTTTAAACGGCATTAGTGTACCTTTCCAAAGATTGGTTGCTGATGAATTACTGCCACAGGGCTTTACTAGTCTACCCCGTCCCGTGCATTACAATTGTTGGGAAGCCATCTATTTTGACCATAAATTTGAGACCTTAACTGATCTAGCTGTTAAAGCAGCTGCATTGGGTGCAGAACGTTTTGTGCTCGATGATGGTTGGTTTGGTAGACGTGATGATGACACCAGTTCTCTGGGCGACTGGATAATCGATAAGCGCAAATATCCCCAAGGCTTGCAGCCCCTAATTGAAGCTGTAAAAGCTCAAGGTTTAGGTTTTGGCTTATGGTTTGAGCCAGAAATGGTCAATGAAGATTCAGATTTATATCGGGCCCATCCAGATTGGATATTGGGCCCAGCAGAGCAAACTCGTGGTCGCCAACAACTAGTGTTAAATATTGCTTTGCCAGAAGTGCAGGAATATCTATATCAGCATATGGCTGCTATGTTGGAACAGTATGATATTGAATATATAAAGTGGGATCATAATCGGGTGCTGCCATTTGCTGATGCTGCGCAAACCAATGCCTTATATGCCTTATTAGGTCGCTTGCGTAAAACCTTTGCCCATGTCGAGATTGAGTCCTGTGCATCGGGCGGTGGGCGCATTGATTATGGTATTCTACAACATACCCAGAGAGTGTGGCTGTCGGATAGTAATGATGCCATGGAGCGCCTGCGTATACAGCACCAAAGCGCTGGTTTCTTACCCTTGGTTGTTACTGGTAGCCATGTTGGACCACGTCATTGTCATACTAGTGGCCGTTTACATAGTATGGCGTTTAGAGCCTGGGTGGCTGCGCAACGGCATATGGGTATGGAAATGGACCTCAATGAGTTAACTGACGAAGAAGCAACTCAATTAAAGAAAGTGGTTAACTGGTGGAAAGCCAATCGTGGCTGGCTTCAAACAGCCAATATTTGGCGTTTAGATAGTAGCGATCAAGCCATTTTAGCTGAGCAGCAAACAGCCGTTGATGGTGGGCAGTTTGTGGTCTTTGCTGGCAGCTTAGGCACGAGTCAACAGATATTACCTAGGCCATTGCGTTTAACTGCTTTGGACGAGCGCGCAAGTTATCAAATTAAGTTGCACAACAAAGACGAGTTAGTGGGCTTGTCACGCGGTACTTTGGATATCAAACAGCAACAGCTAACCCATAGTGGCGCCTATTTAATGAATTATGGTGTAAACCTACCTTGGCAATTCCCCAATGCTATGTGGGTCGTGGAAGGAACAAAGATATGAGCGACAAAAAGCCCAATAAGCAACGCCGGAGCCAAGCTTGGTATGGGAAATTAGATAAAGATGGCTTTATTCACCGCAGTTGGATGAAAAATCAAGGCTATCCCGATCATGCCTTTGATGGGCGTCCTATTATTGGTATTTGTAATACCTGGTCTGAACTAACCCCTTGTAATTCTGGCTTGCGCGATCTAGCCGAAGGTGTAAAACGTGGCGTATGGGAGGCCGGTGGTTTCCCCGTAGAATTCCCCGTTATGAGTCTTGGTGAAACCCAAATGAAACCAACGGCTATGTTGTTCCGCAATCTGATGGCCATGGATGTAGAGGAATCGATTCGTGCCTATGGTATTGATGGTGTGGTGCTGCTGGGTGGCTGTGATAAAACCACACCGGGTCAGCTAATGGGCGCAGCCTCTGTTGATTTACCTACTATTGTGGTGAGTTCTGGCCCCATGCTTAACGGCAAATACAAAGGCAAAGATATTGGTTCAGGCACTGATGTATGGAAATTTTCAGAAGCTGTGCGGGCTGGAGAAATGAAACTGATTGATTTTATGGACGCTGAATCTGGCATGAGCCGATCTAAGGGCGTCTGTATGACCATGGGCACTGCCTCGACTATGGCCTCACTAGTCGAAGCCATGGGTATGTCCCTGCCCACCAATGCCGCTTTACCTGCCGTTGATGCGCGACGCATGCGCTTAGCCCATATGACGGGGCAGCGTATTGTGGAAATGGTGGAAGAAGATATTAAGTTATCGGATGTGATGACGCCAGCTAGTTTTCATAATGCGATTATGGCCAATGCCGCTGTGGGTGGCTCCACCAATGCCGTATTACACCTGTTAGCTATTGCGGGTCGCGTAGGGGTTGATTTGAATTTGAACGACTTTGATAAAGGCAGCGACGTACCTTTATTGGTCAACTGTATGCCATCGGGTAAATATCTGATGGAAGACTTCTGCTATGCCGGTGGTATGCCAGCCGTATTAACGGAAATTCAGCATTTATTAAAAAGCGCCAATACTGTAATGGGCACTGATATCAGTCATTACTATGACGGTGCTGAATGTTATAACCGTGATGTCATTCGGTCCTTTGCCAAACCACTCGCTCCGGGGGCAGGATTACGCATTTTACGGGGTAATTTGGCTCCCAATGGTGCCATTATCAAGCCATCAGCCGCCACACCGGCATTGTTGGAACATGAAGGGGAAGCCTATGTGTTTGAAAATATAGAAGCATTAAAGGCAGAAATTGATGATCCAGCATTACCCGTCACCAAAGATACAATATTAGTGCTAAAAGGCTGTGGCCCTAAGGGATACCCAGGCATGCCAGAGGTGGGTAATATGCCTATTCCAGCCAAGCTGGCCAAGGAAGGTATTAAAGATATGGTGCGTATCTCTGACGCACGTATGTCTGGCACGGCCTTTGGCACAGTGGTATTGCACGTTAGCCCAGAAACACAAGCTGGCGGCCCTTTGGCTCTGGTTAAAACGGGTGATAAGATACGCCTATCTGCCAGTACGGGGGAATTATCCTTGCTAGTAAGCGATGAAGAATTAGCCACTCGTCGTGCAGCTTGGCAACCTGATGCCCCGCACTATAGCCGTGGTTATGCCAAAATGTATATCGATCATGTGATGGGTGCTGATCAAGGTGCAGATTTAGATTTCTTAGTGGGTAAAGATACCCGACCTGTTACCCGGGAGAGTCACTAATGCAGTTGTCTGCTAGTTACACCGATTTAAAAGATAAAAGTGTCTTTATTACTGGGGGTGGCTCCGGTATAGGGGCTTACTTAACGGAAGGGTTTTTGCAACAAGGTGCCAAGGTGGCCTTTGTGCAACGCTCTGGTGCCCGTGAGTTTGTGGCTGAAATGCAGGCTAAATATGGTGTTGCGCCTTTGGCAATCAACTGTGATATTACTGATATAGACGCCTTGCAAGGGGCTATGGCAGAAGCAGCTCAAGCCCATGGCGCGATTCAAGTTTTGGTTAATAACGCTGGTAATGATAAACGGCATAACCTTGCTGACACCAAAGTGGAAGATTGGGACCAAGGTCAAGCGATTAACTTGCGACCTCACTTCTTTACTGCCCAAGCTGCTGCTGATGGTATGCGTGGGGCAGGCGGTGGTGCCATTATTAATGTCTCTTCGGTCTCTTATATGATGGGTAATGCTGGTTACCCGGGTTATGTAGCGGCGAATGCGGCTATTAATGGTCTTACCCGCGCCTTAGCACGGGAACTAGGTGCTGATAAGATACGCGTCAATGCCTTAATGCCTGGTTGGGTATTAACGGAAAAGCAATTAGCCATGTGGGCCACTCCTGAAGATTTAGCGGCACATTTAGATCGCCAATGCCTAAAACAACATTTACAACCTGAGGATATGGTTGGCACCACACTTTTTTTAGCCTCAGAGGCGAGTAAGATGATCACCGGTCAAGCCATTGTCGTTGATGGCGGTGTGGTTGTTACGGGCTAATATGAAACAGTTAGATTGGATTGCCGTTGATTGGGGTACCAGTAGTTTACGTATCTGGGGTCTAGCGGCTGATAACCAACAAGTATTTTATCTTGCCAGTGACGAAGGTATGGCAAGTATGCATGATGCTCAGGCTTTCGAAACCACATTACTAAATCATGTTGCTGCTTATTTGCCGACGGATAAAAGTATTCCTGTGCTGTGTTGTGGCATGGTAGGGGCTAAACAGGGTTGGCATGATGTGGGTTATCAAGCCTTACCTTGTAATCCATTAAGCCAGCAAGCCTCTTTAAGAGTGCCTGATACGGATCCCCGCCTTAAGGTGTGGATTGTGCCAGGCTTAAGTCAACAGAGTCCAGCTGATGTGATGCGTGGCGAAGAAACGCAAATTGCGGGTCTGCTCAGCAAACTGTCCGCCACCCAGCTTTTTGATGGCATGATTTGTCTACCGGGCACCCACAGTAAATGGGTTCAAGTTGAAGCTGGGGAAGTGATCCAGTTTGCGACCTTCTTAACAGGTGAGCTCTTTGCATTACTTGGACAACAGAGTGTATTGCGTTTTTCTATTAGCGATAGTGAGTGGTGTGAGGGTACCTTTGTGTCAGCGGTTAAGGAAGCTTATGCCAACCCTGCTCAACTTTCTCACTTAGTATTTAGTGTACGTGCGGCGGATGTGCTTGCTCAGCCACAGGGTAAACATGGCAAAGCGAGACTTTCTGGCCTGTTAATAGGCTTGGAATTAGCGGGTGCTAAAGGTCTGGCATCAACTAAACAAGTACAATTAGTGGGTAACGATGATTTGACCAAGCTCTATAAGACTGCTTTGACAGCATTAGGTCTGGCAGTTGTGGTGCAGAGTGGCGATGATCTAGTATTACTTGGGTTGCAATCGGCTTATCAGCAAATTTCGGAATAACTATGCAAAGAAATCTAATGGCCATTTTACGTGGCGTTAAACCCCATGAAGTGGCTGCCATCGGTGATGCTCTGATAGGGGCGGGCATTAGTCAAATTGAAGTACCCCTTAACTCGCCACAGGCGCTAGATAGCATTGCTATATTGGCTGATAAGCTAGCTGGTAAAGCGCAAATTGGTGCTGGTACGGTGCTTTATTGTGATGAGGTAAAGGCAGTCCATGCAGCGGGGGGTCAATTTATTGTTTCCGCCAATTGTGATGTTGAGGAGATCAAGTTAACTAAGCAACTAGGTAT
>DNNY01000078.1:0-1266 GCA_003497765.1 Oceanospirillaceae bacterium | reverse complement strand
TTATTGTGATGAGGTACAGGCATTCCATGCAGCGGGTGGTCAATTTATTGTTTCCCCCAATTGTGATGTTGAGGTGATCAAGTTAACCAAGCAACTAGGTATGGCATCTTACCCTGGTGTAATAACACCAAGCGAATGTTTTGCGGCTTTGCATGCTGGTGCCGATTGTTTAAAACTTTTTCCTGCTTTTAAACTGGGTGTGGATGGCTTTAAGGCAGTAAGTGCGGTGCTTCCAAAAGGTACAGAGTGCTACGCTGTGGGTGGTATTGATAGTCATGATTTTGCTGCTTGGCGACAGGCTGGTATAGCCGGTTTTGGCCTTGCTTCTAATCTATATAAACCTGGTGAGACGGCTGAAGAAATAGCCCAAAAAGCCCAAATATTAGTTGCCGCTTGGGATGCTTGTCCCTAGTTATGGCTGTCAGCTGCTTAGCAGGATGAAATATGCAAGTACTAGATGCACGTATATGTGAGTTAGGTGAGGGCCCCCTGTGGCATCCCTTGCAACAGCGTTGGTATTGGTTTGATATTTTGAATAGTCGTTTGTTAGGGCATGACGATGCTGGGGAATATGTTTGGCAATTTGACGAAATGGTATCAGCAGCAGGCTGGATTGATAAAACCCATTTAGTGGTTGCCAGTGAAACCCAACTCTTTAAGTTTAATACCGCAACAGGGGAGCAAGCTCATCTGCACTCTCTGGAAGCAGATAATAATATAACCCGTTCTAATGATGGTCGGGCTGATCCATGGGGTGGCTTTTGGATTGGTACTATGGGCAAAAACGCTGAACCTGGTGCAGGTGCCATATATCGTTATTATGCTGGACAGCTAAGGCAATTATATAGCGATATTACTATCAGTAATGCTATATGTTTTGCTCATGATCAATCCTGTGCCTATTTTACCGATACGCCAACCAAAAAAATTATGCGTCAGCCACTTGATAAGGAGGGCTGGCCAACTGGAACGGCTACAGTATGGGTAGATCTAACTGCTACGGAATATAATCCTGATGGAGCAGTGGTAGATGCAGATAATCATCTCTGGAATGCCCAGTGGGGCGCCGCTCGAGTAGCGCGCTACAATCCTCGGGGTGAATTTGTTGAGGCTTTGTCCATAGGTGCTAGTCAAACGAGTTGCCCCGCCTTTGGTGGAGCAGCCTATGCGCAGATGCTAGTGACTACGGCTGCTGAAGGCTTAGGCGCAGAAGATCCGTTGGCAGGGCAAACTTTTATTACCCCATGTTCGGCCACTGGCCGGGCA
>DNNY01000033.1 GCA_003497765.1 Oceanospirillaceae bacterium | reverse complement strand
CCCGTTTAGACTTGTCTAGGCGGGGTTTTTTGTGGTTGTCCATAAGGCATTCATTGCATAAGCGAATGGGGGTCGGTAAAATTGGCCTCTTTTCTCCAGCCGTAAGCGCTTCTACTCTATAAACACAGGTAAACTGAATGGCAACAAACAGTCCTAAAGTCACCCAAGCCCCTGTGCCTATGCGCTTTGTTGGGCCATTAAAGATCCAAGGCCAAGGTTGGGAAGATAAGGTGTCTGTGCCATTGGCTACCTATGAAACACCCCTCTGGCATTCTGTCGGTCGAGGTGCAAGGGTGTCGGTATTGTGTGATGGTATCAAAACCACCCTTGTCGATGAGCGCATGAGCCGGTCCATTTTGTTGGAAGCGCAAACCGCATCAGAGGCTTTATCGGCTTGGCAAGCCCTGCAAAATAGCCAAACGCAAATGCAAGAGGTGGTCAGTAAACATAGCCGCTTTGCCAAATTGCTCGATATGCATGCTCAAATTGTGGGTAATTTGTTGTATCTGCGCTTAGAGTTCACTACAGGTGATGCCTCTGGCCATAATATGGTTACTCAGGCGGCTGACAATATAATGAACTGGGTTTTGGCTGCCCATCCACAATTAACCTACTGTTCTATTTCAGCAAATTATTGCAGTGATAAAAAAGCCACAGCGGTCAACGGTATTCTAGGACGTGGCAAGTATGTTGTCGCCGAGATCACCATCCCCCGTGCGTTATGTGAAAGGCGTTTGCTGACCACGCCCGAAAAGGTGGTAGACCTAAATATTAAAAAGAACCTGATTGGAACCCTAATGGCGGGTGGTGTGCGCAGCGCCAATGCGCATTATGCCAATATGATATTGGGTTTTTATTTGGCTACTGGCCAAGATGCTGCCAATATTATTGAAGGTTCTCAGGGTGTTACCCATGCTGAAGTCAAAAATGGTGACTTGTACTTTTCTTGTACACTGCCTAATTTAATCATGGGCACTGTTGGCAATGGTAAAGGCTTGGATTTTGTCAGTGAAAATTTAGCACGCTTAGGTTGTGCAGAGGAACGAGAAGCAGGTGAAAACGCGCGCCGTTTAGCCCAGATTTGTGCTGCTACAGTATTGTGTGGTGAATTATCCTTATTGGCTGCGCAAACGAACCCTGGGGAGTTAATGGAAGCCCACATAAAGCTAGAGCGTAAAGCACCATGAGCAATTCAATTTCTAAGCGCAAACGAGAGCATATTGAAGTCATCAACCGTGATCCAATGGTTGATCGACAAGGCCACTTTTTTGATGCCATTCAACTGCAACATCGAGCCCTACCAGAAATTAATCTAGAAGATGTAGACCCGAGTATTACCGTAATGGGTAAAACCTTAAGTTTCCCATTATTAATATCCTCTATGACCGGTGGTGACGATCAATTAGTTAAGAAAGTGAATCGTCATCTTGCTGAAGCCGCACAAATAACTGGTGTTGCCATGGGTCTAGGTTCGCAGCGCGTCATGTTAAAGCAACCAGAGGCAGAGCTTAGCTTTCAGGTGCGTGATGTAGCGCCAGATATTTTATTGTTCGGAAACCTTGGGGCCATACAGCTCAATAATGGTGTGACGCCAGAGCAAGTAAAAGAGATGCTTTTAAAGGTACAGGCAGATGCGTTATTTCTGCATTTAAACCCTTTACAGGAGGCCATCCAACCTGAGGGCGATACCAATTTTGCTGGTTTGGCTGCACGTATTGGTGAGTTACAAGCAGCCCTTGATTATCCAGTTGTCCTTAAAGAGGTGGGTGCTGGTCTTAGTGTACAGGATATTGAACTGGGCCTAAGCCAAGGTATTAAATGGTTTGATGTCGCTGGTCGGGGTGGTACATCATGGGCTCGCATCGAACAACATCGTCGTAAAGATGATAGTCAGCTTGGCTTTACCCTACAGGATTGGGGTATTCCCACCACTGTCTCTTTGCAACAAGCTAGGCCCTATATGCAAGAAGCTAACTTTATTGCAAGTGGCGGCCTGCGGGATGGGCTAGACCTAATAAAGAGTGTTATAATGGGCGGCTATTTAGGCGGTGTTGCCAAACCATTGTTAGCGCCCGCTATGGAATCGACTGCAGCAGTCGTTACTGCCATTGAGTCCTTGAAAAAAGAATTTGTGACCGCCATGTTCTTGTTATCTGCAAAAAATATAGCAGACTTGCGACTTAACGATACTTTGTTGTTGCCGCAGCAAGGTATAAATAAATAGTGTGGCAGACAGTCAAGCCACTGTCGTATACGGAAATAACGCGGAAGCGGAAATAATTGAGATCTTTTATGTCTGTCGGTATTGATGACATCAGTTTTTACACATCTAACTTTTGCTTGGATCTGCAAGAATTAGCAGCTAATAACGGTGCTAGTGCAGCTAAGTATACAGTTGGTATTGGTCAGGATCGTATGAGTATTCCTGGTGCAGATGAAGATGTGGTTACGATGGCGGCCAATGCTTGCCTACCTCTACTAGAAGGTATGGCCGAGCGGGGCGAGCAAATTGATACTATTACCAGCGTGTTGTTCGCTACTGAGACAGGTATCGACCAATCTAAAGCTGCAGGTGTTTATCTGCACAAGCTCTTGGGTTTATCATCCCATTGTCGTGTCGTGGAACTTAAACATGCCTGTTATAGTGCCACGGCTGCTTTGCAAATGGCAGCGGCTATGGTGGTGCGTAAGCCAGCAGAAAAAGTCTTGGTTATAGCCGCAGATATTGCTCGTTATGAACGCCAAACTCCTGGTGAGGCGACCCAAGGCTGCGGTGCTGCAGCTATGCTAGTCACTACCCAACCACGGATAATTGAATTAGACCCTGAAACGGGTGTGCATACTGAAGATGTTATGGACTTTTGGCGGCCTAATTATCGTTCTACAGCGATTGTTGACGGTAAGTACTCCACCAAGGTTTACCTGCGCAGTGTACGCGCTGCCTGGCAAGATTTTCAGCGCCAATCAAGTTTGTTATTTAAGGACTTTGATTACTTCTGTTATCACTTACCCTTTAGTCGCATGGCGCAGAAAGCCCACACGCATTTGGCCAATGGCCATAAGCATCATATGACCGAAGATGATCTGTCAGAGCAAATTGATGCCAGCTTGATTTACAATCGTATTACCGGCAATAGTTATACTGCTGCACTTTATATCGGCTTTATTTCCTTACTTGATCATGTAGCCGATATGGTTGGTAAGCGGGTTGGCTTCTTTAGTTATGGTTCTGGCAGTGTTGGAGAATTTTTTACCGGTAAGCTGGTGGCTGGTTATGAAGCCATGCTACACACCCAAAGGCACCAGACCATGTTGGCAGATCGACAACCTATTAGCTATGCAGAATATGTGGAAATGTATGATTTTCAGGTGCCAACAGATGGTGGTACGCATGATTTTCCTCAGCAAACCAATGGTCGCTTCCGTTTAGCTGGTATTAGCCAACATAAACGCCAATATGAGGCGCGATGACTAAGCCTGCTGCTGCCCAAAGTCATTTTTGGGCTTCAGTACCCGGTAAGGTGATTATTACCGGTGAATATGCTGTGGCCTTCGGTCAGTCAGCTATTGGCGTTGCCATTAATCGTTTATCGAAA
>DNNY01000172.1 GCA_003497765.1 Oceanospirillaceae bacterium | reverse complement strand
TAGTGTATCTAATTGGCGCTGACGTTCTGGCGATTGATATTCGACATTCGCGCTCAACAAGTAGCCAGAAGCTTTTTGTTGTTGCTTAAAGGCGGCGTAGGCCCATGCCAAGTTGCTACGCTGGGCAACATTCACCATTAATCTTCCAAATGAACTTGGAGCGTTTGTTGTAACAACTTGGCATCAAAGTCGCTAGTAACAAACGCCTCGCCCAAACGCTTCATTAACACTAAACGAATACGTCCATCAGTGATTTTTTTATCTACTGACATATATGAGATAAAGTCATCTTCTGTCATATCAGCAGGAGCAATTGTAGGCAGCTTGGCTCGCTCTAAAAGATCAGCAATACGGGTTAAGTTTTCTTGCTCCAACCAACCCATGCGCATAGACAAATCTGCTGCCATCACCATACCTGTGGCAACAGCCTCGCCATGTAACCAATGGCCATAACCTTGGTGTGTCTCAATGGCATGGCCAAAAGTATGTCCTAAGTTTAACCATGCCCGACAACCTTTTTCACGCTCATCTGTCGCCACAATCTCCGCTTTCATTTCACAGGAACGGTAAATAGCATGGACTAATGGTGCTTGCTGCAAACTCAGTAAAGCGTCAATATTTTGCTCTAACCAGGCAAAAAAATCAGCATCTCCCAACAAACCATATTTTATGACTTCGGCTAGGCCTGCACTGAGCTCTCGGGGAGGTAAGGAAGATAGGCTATCGGTATCAATTAACACACATTGGGGTTGATAAAAGGCCCCAATCATATTTTTCCCCTGAGGATGATTTACGCCCGTTTTACCGCCAACTGAAGAGTCTACTTGAGATAACAGGGTTGTTGGGATCTGAATAAAATTAACCCCTCGCTGATAGGAAGCCGCAGCAAAACCGGTCATATCACCAATAACACCCCCACCCAAAGCGATAAGTGTGGTGGTTCGGTTATAACGGGATGCCAAGAGTTTGTCAAAAATCAGATTAACCGTAGCTAATGTTTTATGGGCTTCCCCATCAGGCAAAATAAGGCTTTCTGCCTGCAGACCAGCAAGGGAATTCATCACCTTTGCAAGATACAGCGGAGCAATACTGGTATTGGTAACGACTAATACCTGTTGACCCTGAATATGTTGACGCAATAAATCGGCATTAGACAAAAGCCCAGCACCGATATAAATAGGATAACTGCGAGCCCCCAAGTCAACATGCAAAGTTTTGATAACATCTTTCATGAATGACTTCTCGTAGTGGGTTTATAAAGAACGCAGGGCATCAATCTGCTGAATTATATCTGCCGCTAAGTTGCGTGGGTTCTGAGTGCCCGTTGCCACGGTGATATCAGCCACTTCCTCATATAAAGGATGGCGACTTTCAAACAAATCCTCTAGTACCTGACGAGGATCATCGTTCTGTAGCAAAGGACGATTCTTATCCTTAACTGTGCGTTCTGCCTGCTGATCAACCGTTGCATACAGATAGATAACCGTGCCACGGGCGGATAAATGTTGGCGATTTTCTGGGATAACCACAGCGCCACCACCGGTTGCCATAACAATATCACGCTGTTGGCTTAACTCTGCAATAATATTGGTCTCGCGCTTGCGAAAACCTGCTTCACCTTCCACATCAAAAATCCAGGGGATATCAGCACCAGAACGCTCTTCAATTTCGCGGTCTGTATCGACAAACTTTAGCTTTAATTCACGAGCCAGTTGCCGACCTATAGTGCTTTTACCTGCCCCCATAGGGCCAACCAAAAATATATTCACAGCAAAAATCCATTCGTTTGGAAAATAAACCTTAAAACCCAACGCCTGCGCAGAGCTTTAGGTTACCCCATTACCCATTCAACTGAGGCCATTTAACCACGAGTACTACAATAGGCATTGGTGGGCATACAACATATACTTTATCAACGACTTGTAATAACTATCCAATGCTCTGAAAAGCATGGAAATAGTGGTGTTTAACTCGTTTCAAAAAGCAACCTCCAATATGGGGATGAAGCATAACAAATTCAACCACTAAGGCGATAGTCATAAGGCCTATTTTCAATATATTATGTGGCAAATTAGCTGACAAAGTTAAAATTTATCAACTGATTAGCTTAGGCGTTACAAAAACCAATAATTCAAAGCGCTGAGATTGCTTTTTTTGCTGTTGTAACCAACGATTAAAAATAGGCACAGACAACCACTTTGGGTTATACAATAAACGCTGTAGTTGCTGCTCATACAGAGCACCACCTAAGACTAAAGTTTGGCCCATATCCATGCGTACCTTAGTCTGTAAGCGATGAGTATTAAGGGCCAACTCACCATTTGCTAGCAACTCACCAATAGAATCCTGCACCACGGCCAAATCAAGTTCTACTTGTTCTTCGGCCAAAACTCTCGGGGTGACAGTCAAACCCAAAACAGCCTGCTTCCATTCCCGAATGGGGTTGCCATCTTGGTTAAATAAATAGGGTACTTCCTGACCTGTTTCCATAAGTCCCTGTTGGCCTTCTTGAACCAATACTTGGGGTTGCGCTAAAGTGAGCACCTGACCACTGGCTTCCATAGCTGCCAATTCCAAGTTCAAAAGAATATGACTTCCAACCAAGCCTATTTGTAAATTATTGGCGCCTTCTTTACCCACATAAGATAGGGATGTAGCTGCACTAGAATTTACTAGTTGCTGGCCTAGTTGCACGCCCAGACCTTGGCGTAGACTGCTACCCACATCGCTAGTGGCAATAGCAATACGTGCTTCTATATGCACTTGTTGTAGGGGCTTATCCAAGCCATTGATTACGGCAACTAAGGTCTCTATTTGGGTGGCAGGAACGCGTAATAACAGGCTTTGACTACGACTATCAACCACCATTTGGCCTCCAGCAAGAAGGCTTGTATCCGCCTTTAATTGTTGCGCCACTTGTTCTGCTTCAGCATAACGCAAGGGTAAGTTAAGCAACTCTAAAGGCATGTCGTTAGGTAGTTGTTGGCTGGTTACTAGTAAGCTTTGCGCCCCTTGCCAATTATCCAAAGGCAAATCAATACCAAGATGGTCAGCATACCAGTAGCAACTTAGCTCTAATGTTTGGCAAAGCATATGTAGGGCCTGACGCGCCGATAGCTGCTGTAAATGCATATGCACAGGAGAATTTAAATCTGCTCGCATAACCAAATTCACATCTGCTGCCGCAGCCAAGCGCACAAACACTTCCTGGGCGGGTATTTGCATGGCTTGCATATCAATCTTATCTGCATAAAGCGAGGCCGAAAAGTATTGCAATGCCATGCAAAAACAAGCCTTAACAGGCTTTGTTACCAATCGATTTTGACTATTTATTCCTGGCATCAACTATCCCTCCCTAGATAATGATTAGCACGACTTAAGTAGCATACAACTTGGAAGTATCCAAAGTTGTCCCGCTCGTTTTAGCTCTAGCTGTGTAGCAGTAATTGATATAATTTTCCAATCCTGCCAAACATCTCCCTCGCGGAGATAATAGATATGTTGATTCTGGTGGTTATGTTGGCCATCTTGACTATTAATGATCTCTCGCACCCAAGCACTCACTGTTGGTTGATTACCAACATAACCAAGGTATTGCCAGTTTGGGTAATCAATAGGCAGATTTTTCTTATCCTCATTGTTAGTATATTGTTGTTCTGGCAAAGGTGCCAACATAGACCGCCAAGTACTGATGTCCAAGTTAATTGCAGGCTTAAGTAACTTGTTTAGGACATTGGTTTGCTTAACTGACTGCCAACGTATATCCAGTTGCCAGGAACCATCTGTAGGTTGCATCATAAAACTTTGCAACTGCCAACCTGGCCAAATGGGTAGCTGATCTAATAATAGTAATTGCTCTGGTTGTAAGACAATATCCAACTCCAACCAGTCCTTACCGTAGCGGCTATCTATTGCCTCGACCTGTGGTGCCAGGTGCTGCAAGAGATGATGGTATAAAGTCTGGGTATCAAGTTCAGACACCACTATCTCTGTTGGCATTACCTGAGACTGTATCTTGCCAATTTCTTCCAACCCCTTTAACACCGGACTTCTAGCATTAACCCAAACAATCTGAACAGCAAATGTCAGCAACAGCATTAGCAATATATATAAACCAAGCAATGTCATACTTGCTTGGCGCCATGACCAGAGTGGCATACCGGACAAGCTCATAGCACCAAACTCACATCAATTAACCAGACTTGTCTACCCTGACTATCACTATTCTTTTGTACGCTTAATAGGCTTGCGTTAGGTGGCAGCCAACTAGACGTTAGTAAGTTATCCCTAGGGTTAACCACACTTAGTTTTACAATCAAACCTTGGTGATCTAAATTAATTTTTTCTACCTGAGCATTTAACTTACTCGCCATTAGTTGTGCCCATAATACAGAAGCCATTGGCATATCACTTTCATGCCGGGCCCTTTGCTGAGCCACTGAGGCCACCTTTTGATTACGTAATGTGGCCTGTTGTTTAGCTGTGTCCAAAAACTCTTTCTGGGCCACTTGTGAATGGACAATCAGGGCCTTGTTTGCTTTATGCATGCCCAACTGATGATATTTATATAGCCACCACAGCAAGAATATAAATACTAGTGTGAATATAAAAAGGGCCCCTAACAAACTAATGAGCGATTGCCTCTGTTGCACTAAATAGTGTGGGCGCCAAGGCAGCAAATTTAGTTGTTGATTACGCATTGGGAAAAGCGGTTTTAAAACACTCTTCACGGACTCACTTACTGTTTCTGTCATAGCTACTTAACTCAGTACTGGCTGGCTATGGTAATGCCTAAACCCTGCTAATAATGATACTTGCTGCTTAAAGCTCAAGGGAGACAGGGAATGCCAAGCAACACCTGGGCGCGAAAGTGGAGTTGGCAAATAAGCCAAGTGCCAAGGAATCAACATTTCCGCAGGCAAATTATCAATCTCCCAGCACCAGCCATGGCTTGATAATTGATGTGATTCTAAGTGGGAATGGCAGCATAAATAATGCTCAATTAGAGAGGGTAAATCCGTGCTCTGACATTGATGCAATCCAAGTTGATCAACAAAAAAACACTGATTTACGTCTTTATCGCTTGCATGCCAGTTAGCCATTGCCACAGTGCGCCTTAAACGCCACGGCCATAGCTTTAATAGACTACTAACATCGGCTTCCAGACCAATCCGTATTGGCTGATCATTAACAGCTCGCAAAATATGGATTTTCTGCAACAAGGGTTCTAATAGCTTTTGTGGGATACTTACTAGCAACCCCGTTGCTGGCGCAATGGGTAAAGCATCAAGATACACTTCTGCTGGAGGCAACTGCCAATAGTGCCCGGCCTGCCGCTGCCACATAACCGGACCACCTGTGGGCAGGGGCTGCCAATTAAAATGTTGATGCTCTAAACCAATATTAATTACTAGTTGCTTGCTCGCGCCCACATCTTGCAAAGAACGAAGAATGGGATCAAAAAACGCATCTACAATAGTAAAATCAGCATGGGAAGATGCCATGGGCATGCACCAAAAGCCGTGCACAGAAGGCCGTACAAAACCCCATTGCAAAAGCAGTGCTTGGCAGGCTTGTGCACTCAAATAGAGACCCAAAGACCAGTGTGTACAGGTAATATTTTGCATACTCTGGTACCTCCTTGTACCCATAGCGAACCTGATAAACCAAAAACCCAAGGAACAATTGCCATTGAGCTTTGGTCAAAGCAAATAAATCTTATATAATTTGCTTCCTATTTTCTTGTTGGCAACACACTAAGCATAGCATGACTTTACGACGCCGCTTTAAGCGGCTTATCATTTGGCTAACCGGACTCGGTTTTGCAGGCGCTATACTGATTGCCGCCTTTACCGGGTTTTATCTGATTCCACGTCTACCTGATGTGGAGAGCTTGCGTGACTATCATTTACAAACACCCCTTAGGGTATTAAGTAGAGACGGCAAGTTAATTTCTGAATTTGGTGAGCAACGTCGCATGCCTTTGCGTTTTGATCAAGTGCCTGATGATTATATTAACGCGTTGCTTTCTGCCGAAGATGATAACTTCTATAACCACTATGGAGTTGACCCCAAGGGTCTATTACGTGCTGCAGTGCGAATGCTGCAAGCAGGTGGGCGCATTCAAGGTGGTGGTAGTACCATTACTATGCAAGTGGCTCGGAATTATTTACTTACCCTAGAGCAAACCTTTAGCCGTAAATTTAATGAAATTCTATTGGCCTTCCAGATTGAGCAAGAGCTAAGCAAAGAACAAATTCTGGAAATGTACTTTAACAAGATGTTTATGGGCCACCGCGCCTATGGCATTGAAGCCGCCGCACAAGTCTATTACGGCCGGCATATCTGGGAGCTAAGCCTCGCTGAGCAGGCTATGATGGCAGGGCTCTATAAAGCCCCCTCGCGTTACAACCCTATCTCTAATCCAGACCGCGCTAAAATTCGCCGCGACTGGATTTTGGGGCGTATGCTAGAGCTTGAGTATATTGACCAAGCACGCTATGAAACCGCAATAGCTGCGCCTATTACCGCACGCTTTCATAGCCTAGCGCCTGAAACTCAGGCCTCCTATGTGGCTGAAATGGTGCGGCAAGAATTATTTGATAACTTTCCCATTGAAGATGTTTATACGGGTGGTTATCGCGTCTATACCACCATTGATAGTCGGCTTCAGGATGCAGCCCAATATGCTGTACAGAAAGGCCTTCTCGCCTATGATCGTCGCCATGGTTTTCGTGGTGTCGAGCAACAACTTGATCCAAACCTGACGGCAGAAGAAGCTGAACGTATTCTTAACCGCATACCTGTGCTTGGCCCCCTGCACCCTGCCATCGTGCGCAGTATTGATGAGGAAAGACAAACCGCCCAATTGTTACTTCGCTATGGTGAGAAAGCGGAGATTCGCTATGCTGATATGGAGTGGATTAGACCACGGATAACCATTGATAATCTCGGTGCAAAACCTAAACTCATCACCGACATCTTGCAAGTTGGCGATCAAATTCGCATCCGTCAAGCCTATGGTGAATCCAATCTTTGGTTCTTATCACAAGTGCCCGATGCACAAGGCGCGATGGTGGCATTGGATCCAAAAGATGGTGCCATTATTTCTCTGGTTGGTGGCTTTGAGTACTTACATAGTAAATTTAACCGTGCCACGCAGGCTTTGCGCCAACCGGGTTCCAGCTTTAAGCCCTTTATATACTCCGCAGCCTTGGAACAAAAGTTTACCGCTGCCAGCCTAATTAATGACGCCCCCGTGGTATTTAATGATAAGAGTTTGGAAGATTCATGGCGGCCAGAAAACTATAGCGGTAAGTTTTTTGGTCCCACGCGTCTGCGCGAAGCATTGTATAAATCTCGCAACTTAGTCTCCATTCGCTTACTCAGGGAAATTGGGGTAAGTAACGCTATCAACTATGCCGTCCGCTTTGGCTTTAAACCTGAACATTTACCCAGAAATCTATCCCTAGCCTTAGGAAGTGCATCAGTACCCCCTATTGATGTTGCCACTAGCTATGCCGCCATCGCCAACCGAGGCTATGCGGTAAAGCCCTATTTTATTGAGCGTATTGAAGATAGTGATGGCAAGGTTCTGTTCGAAGCTGAACCAACAACTGTTTGTGAAAATTGTGAATACCTTCCCAAAGTCGAGCTGATTAGCCTAAATCCAGTTGATGAGTCAATTAATATTGCTGACAGTGCTGTGCTGGCCTTAGATGAAGAAGAGCAAAATTTACTCGATGGACCACGTATTACCCATCTACCCATTGCTGAACGAGTCATGGATGAGCGAGTTAATTATATTCTGCATACCATTATGCAAGATGTAATCACCCAAGGTACTGGTAAACGAGCCCTGAAACTAGAGCGTAATGACCTAGCTGGCAAAACAGGTACCACTAACGACCAAAAAGACGCTTGGTTCTCTGGCTACAATAATCAACTAGTGGCTACGGCCTGGGTTGGATTTGACCAGCCCCAACCTCTCGGCCGTAACGAGTTTGGTAGTACCGCAGCCTTACCTATATGGATTGATTTTATGGCAGAAGCTCTGCGCGATATGCCAGAGCTAGCGCGCCCACAACCTAATAATATGGTTGCTACTCGGATCAATAAAGATACAGGTTTGCTC
>DNNY01000043.1 GCA_003497765.1 Oceanospirillaceae bacterium | reverse complement strand
CCCAGGCCTTGTTGATAAAATAGAGTGGCTTTTTCAAGATCAGCCACCCCTAAACTGATCATACTTATGCGTGGTTGCATGGTTTAGTGTTCCAGATCGGCAATGGGCGTAGCAAAGGTTTGGGCCATATCCCAAGGAAACCGAATCCAAGTATCCTGACTGACTTCGGTAATATACATATCTACTGTGGGTTTGCCGGCGGGTTTGGCATAAATGGTGGCGAAGGTGGCCTTGGGCACCATTTCGCGCACCACTCGTGCGGTACCGCCAGTATCGACTAGGTCATCAACTAAAATATAGCCTTCTCCATCACCTTCAAAGCCTTTCAAAAGTACATGATCGCCCACCATATTCGCTTCTGTACCCACGCTCAATTGCCCATAGCTAGAAATACATATGGTATCAATAAGGCGAATATCCAATTCGCGAGCAATAATAGCGGCGGGCACTAAACCCCCTCGGGTAATGGCAATAATGCCTTGCCAAGGGCCTTTCTCCAGTAAGCGCCAAGCTAAAGCTCGAGCGTTACGATGTAGTTCTTCCCAAGAGATGGGGAAGTCTTTGTTATAGGGCGAGGTGCTCATGGTGTGGTTTCCATATAGGTATTTTTTAGGTCAACATAATTATTGGCCATATAGTCTAGTAGGGCATATTCGTTATCTTTTAGGGGGCGGCGTTGTTGTGCTGGACTACCAGCATAAAGGTAACCAGAAACGAGTGTTTTACCCGGTGGTACCAGGCTATTCGCGCCGAGCATAACATTATCCTCAATAATCGCACCGTCTAATACAGTACTGCCCATGCCAATTAGCACTTGGTTGCCAATGGTACATGCATGTAGCACTGCGTTATGCCCCACGGTCACTGCATCACCAACTATT
The DNA here is from genome assembly GCA_003497765.1 of Oceanospirillaceae bacterium. GTDB lineage: Bacteria > Pseudomonadota > Gammaproteobacteria > Pseudomonadales > Balneatricaceae > Njordibacter. The sequence continues at coordinate 5,598 of DNNY01000043.1, read as the reverse complement.
AAGGCCTTGCCCTCACCAGTATAGGGGCCAGCGTGGGTAACATGCAAAACACACCCATCCTGGATGCTGGTGCGCTCACCGATGGTGATTTTATGAACGTCGCCACGAATAACCGCTTGTGGCCAGATAGAACTATGGGCGCCAATACTGACATCACCAATAATAGTGGCTTGGTCATCCACCATTACACTGGTATGGATGTCTGGGTAATGTTCTTGATAAGGTCGAATGCTCATGGTTTTCATGTTTTGTAATGACTAATACCTATCTATTGTAAGCTAATATTTTGTTCTTGTGGTTAGATGATGGAAAAATCATACTTTGGCCCTATATACACGTAATACACAAATTTATGCTGAGAGTGATCTAATGTCTTTAATGCAGACCCTACAACTGCCCAACTTTGCTGATTTCGAAGCTAATAATATACCTACTCAACTAACTGAACTGATAGCTAATAGTAAACAACAGATTGAGCAGTTAGTGTCAGAACCGAGCTTATCCTATGCTGATTTGGTTCTTCCTTTAGAGCAAATTGACGATGCCATCGGGCAAGTTTTTGGGCCTTTGGCTCATCTGCATAGTGTGGCTAATACAGATAGTGTGCGTCAGGCTTATGATCTTTGCTTGCCTAAATTAACGGAATACTCCACTTGGCTAAGCCAAAATCAAGACTTATATAAAGCCTTGGAGCGTATTCAGCAGAGCGATGAATTTAACCAATTAACCGCAGTACAACAGCAAGATATAAATCTACAAATGCGTGATTTTCGTCTGGCTGGAGTGGCACTGGGGGCAGAAGATAAGCAGCAATATGCTGAATTAAAGCAACAACTAGCGCAATTATCAACGCAGTTTTCCAATAATGTTATGGATGCCACAGATAGTTGGAGCAAACACTTTGATGATAGTAAGCACTTACTAGGTCTGCCTGAATCAAGTTTGGCTCAAGCTAAACAACTAGCCGCCAGCAAAGGCCAGTCTGGTTATCTACTGAATCTGGATTTTGCTTGCTATCACGCCGTTGTGACGTTTGCTGATGATCGAGAGTTACGCCAAACTATTTATACTGCATTTAATACCCGGGCATCAGACCAAGGCCCCCATGATCAGCAATATGACAATACCGAGATTATGGCGCAACTAGTAAGACGGCGTCAGCAACTAGCCCAGCTAGTTGGCTACGATAATTATGCTGAGTATTCCGTAGCCAGTAAAATGGCTGACTCTGGTAAAGAAGCTCATGACTTTTTGCAGGACCTAGCCCAACAATGCAAACCTCTAGGGCAGGAAGAGATGGCGCAGCTACAAGCCTTTGCCAATCAACAAGGTGGCCCTCAACCATTACAAGCATGGGATATTGCGTATTACAGTGAAAAGTTGCGCCAAGCGCGCTTTGATCTATCGCAGGAAGAACTGAAGCCCTATTTTGCTCTTCCTCAAGTACAGGCAGGCCTATTTGCTATTGTTGAACGTTTATTTGGTATTCAGGTTGAACAGGTCGACGGCGTGCCAGTATGGCATAAAGATGTAGGCTTTTATCGCATTAGCCAGCAGGGTAAGCCAATTGGTTACTTTTATCTTGATGTCTTTGCCCGCCAGCAGAAGCGAGGTGGCGCATGGATGAACGATTGTCGTACAAGGCAAAAGTTAGCCAACCAACAAACTCAGTTGCCCGTTGCCTATCTGGTATGTAACTTTGCCCCAGCCAGTGATGGCCAGCCGGCACTGCTCACCCATAATGATGTGGTAACGCTATTCCATGAGTTTGGTCATGGCTTGCATCATATGCTGACTCAAATCGACGTGGCCGGTGTGGCAGGTATTAACGGCGTGGCTTGGGATGCCGTGGAGTTGCCTAGCCAACTATTAGAAAACTGGGCTTGGCAAAAAGAATCTTTGCTGATGTTTGCTAAGCATTATCAAACGGGTGAGCCTTTGCCTGCTGCTATGTTGCAGAAAATGTTGGCGGCAAAACACTTTCAATCGGCCATGTTTATGTTGCGGCAATTAGAATTTGGCCTATTTGATCTGCGTTTGCATAGTCAAGATGCGGCACAATCTGTTGATGTGCAAGCTGTTCTAGATCAAGTGCGTGAAGAAGTTGCGGTAATTACACCACCCGACTGGAACCGCTTTCAGCATGGCTTTAGCCATATATTTGCAGGCGGCTATGCAGCAGGCTACTACAGCTATATGTGGGCTGATGTGTTGGCCGCTGATGTTTTTGAACGCTTTATGGCAGATGGGATTTTTAATCCTCAGACTGGTCAGCAATATTGGCATAAACTCTTGGGTCGGGGTGGCTCAGCCGATGCCATGACATTATTTATGGACTTTATGGGCCGTAAACCCGATGTGGCGGCACTAATTCGCTCGAAAGGTTTAGGAGAAGCAGCATGAAAAAACGCTTTATTGCTGGAGTGGTCTGCCCTAAATGTGGCGCCTCAGATACTGTGCGCTTACATATTCCTGAAGCGGGTGAAGAAGATCATCAAGTCCGTGATTGTGTGGCATGTGGTTATGAAGAAAGCCTCGCCCAGCATTTAGCCGCCCGTCAGGAGTTGCCAACGCGAGTTAATCAAGATCAAACTGAGAAAGATATTGGTAAAGACCAAGACACAACACCACAGGTCTTAAGGATTCATTAAGCACTCGGTGCTCAAATATGCTTGCTACCACCAGCTTTGCTTATAACTTAGGGATAAGTAGAAGCCAATGGCGACTAGGGTGCGTAGCAGAAAGAAGCTTAAAAAAGCCAGCCATAAAAGGTGATTACTAGGCTCCCCCATATACCAGATTATCAGCATACCAAGGGCGCCCACCCAGACTGTGTGAAACATGGCTTTGGATTGGGCGCCAGCCACAAATACACCATCTAATAGATAGCTGAGAACACTGATTATGGGCAACCATACCACCCATAAAACATAGGTTTTAGCTAGCACTAGTACCGCGGGCAAGTTGGTTAATAAAGTAAAGAAAAAGTCATGGAGCCAATAAAACGCCAGACATGATAAAACAGCTAGGAATAGGGAATAAAGACCTGCCGCATTAACGGTTTGGTAAAACTGATTACTTTCTTGGCGACCAATCTTTTCACCACAACTAGCTTCAGCAGCAAAGGCAAAGCCATCCAAGAAATGAGCTAGCAAAGTAATATATTGCAGCAAGAGAGTATTGGCAGCCAACACCTCAGTACTGATTTGTGCACTTTGGGCAGTGACAAAGGCAAACACCAATAGCAAAACTAAGGTACGGATAAATAAGTAGCCATTAAGGCTGACCAACTGTCGCATAATGGCCTTACTTTTACCCCAGCTTAAGCGCAAGCTGGCAAAAGGCCTAAGTTGTCGCCAGATTAAGAAAATAGCTACAGCAAAGCCAATATAATCAGCAATCAGGCTGCCCCAAGCCACCCCGGCTACATCTAACTTATAGCCTAGTACCAGAATAAGGTTGAGGATAATATTGCTACTATTGGTCAATATAAGGATCAACAAAGGGCCAATACTATCTTGTCGCCCTAATAACCAGCCCATGCCCACATAGGTCATTAATACAGCTGGGGCGCTAAAAATACGAATATGCAGATATTCTTTTGCCAATAGGCTGACATCATCAGCGGCTTGCATATAATTTATGGCTGTCGGAATAAATATGGGGGATAAGGCAATAATCAGCAAGCCAATAAAAACAGCAAGCAAGCCGGGCAGGTATAGCATTTGCCATTGCTTAGCCTCATCGTCTGCACCATAAGCTTGCGCCGTTAAGCCCACAGTGCCCATACGTAAAAATCCAAACGCCCAATAGACAAAGGTAATAATCGTTGCCCCTACCGTAACAGCAGCCAGATAGCGGGCATGGGGTAGGTGACCCATAATGGCGGTGTCGACTAAGCCTAAAAGGGGGACACTGAGGTTGGATAGAATAAGTGGCCATGCCAACTGCCAAATACGCTGCAATTGGCTTTTATTTGGGGCAATAAATAGGTTTGTCTGGCTCATTATGACGGCTGACTAAAACCAAAAAGAGAGCAGCAACCTATTGCACTATCTATTGTTTTATAAAGCGTTAGCAGGAGTATGCCGTTAAACATAAGGTTATGCTGACTGCTGGCACTGAGCGCAGTAACCCGTTATTTCTATGGTCTGCTGAGCAATGGCAAAGCCATGGTTTTCGGCACTGTTTTGTAGGGAATTCTGCAGCGTGGTGGTATCTAGCTCTAATGCTTGATTACAACTTAGACAAAGAAAGAAATGCCCTTCATGAGGGTTACCTGGATTGGAGCATCCTGTATAGGCATTAACACTAGCTAATTTGTGGATAAGGCCTTCGTTTTGTAAAAACTCTAGGGCTCGATAGATCGTTGGTGGGGCCGAGTTAAAGCCTTCTTCTGCCAGTAACGACAATAAAGTATAAGCACCTAAAGGCTGGTGGCTTTGCCAAACCAGCTCCAATACACGCTGGCGTATGTGGGTTAGGCGCACACCTCTCTCCTTACACAAGTTTTTAGCTTGAGTAATAGCACTTTTAATACAATGATTATGGTCGTGCTGACTAAAAGCAGTGGAAGCAGCTGAGGTTGAAGATGCGGTGGCGGTCATAAGCTTGGTTTCTAATGTCGATCCAAATTAGCGGTTGTTATAATGTAACATAGCCTAGTGAGCCCTGCCATAAAGAGCCCCTGTAAAAACATATTACAGCGGCAACAAGTGCTGGTGTTGTTGACGTAAACGCAATATATCACGGATGGCAGCAGGGTCTTTTAATACCGTCACGCCAGCATCGCGTTGGTGTGAGTCGAGACTATGATAAGTTTCCAAACGTGACAGCCAAAACCGCATAGCCGCTGTCTGTAACATAATAGACCAATATTCTGCCTCAGCATTAGTAAAAGGCCGGGTCTGATGATAGGCCTCTATAAAGGCCAGATAAAGGTCTTCGTTAATGCTGCCATCGCCATTGATACACCAATCATTAACCGCCACGGCGACATCGTATAATAAAAAATCATCACAGGCGTTATAGAGGTCAATAATGGCACTAAACTGCTCACCCTCAAAGAGGGCATTATCATGGAATAAATCACCATGGATAACGCCTCTGGGGAGTTCAATACCTGTCTGCAACATATCTTGATAGATATTGATGGTGCCCAGTAATAAATCGGCTTCTTCAGCATTTATACAGGCGGCTGCTCTGGGGCCTAGTTCGGTCCACCAAGCTTGGCCGCGGTGAGCTTGGCGCTGGAGATCAAAACTTTGGCCAGCTTTATGCATTTTCGCTAATTGCTGGCCCATAATGGTGCAGGTGTTTGGGCTGATGGCACTGCGAGGTAAATGGTCACCGGCAAAGCGGGGAAATAATAACGCTGGGCGCGCTGCTAGACGGCGCAAGGCGGTACCAAATTCGTCGCGCAATGGCGCCGGTACAGTTATTCCATGTTCTACTAGATGCTCGGTGAGGGCAACAAAGTAAGGTAGCTCGTCGTAGCCCAAGTCTTCAAAAAGGGTTAAAACATAGTCATGTTTGGGTTGGCCGGGTACTTGGGTCGTCACAAAATAGTTAGTATTTTCTACCCCACCGCTAATACCT
>DNNY01000095.1:529-5247 GCA_003497765.1 Oceanospirillaceae bacterium | reverse complement strand
CTTGTTTCTTAGCCTCTGCTTGCTTTTTAGCTTCGGCTTGTTTCTTTTCTTCCGCCCGTTTCTTTGCTTCGGCTTGTTTCTTGGCATCCAATTCAGCTTGCTTCTTAGCAGCTGCTTGGCGCTTGGCTTCAGCTTCCTTCTTCTGCATAGCCAAAATGCTATCCATATTAATCAAGGATGCCTGCACCCGTTGTTTGATCTCCACGGGTGGCTTGCGTTCTGGCATCATTTGCCATTCTGTAGCAAATATTATGGCTACAATAATATGTAGTCCTGTTGCCAAGACTATAGGCAGTGCATAACTACGATCTAACTTCACGGGCTTTCCGACACCAAACCAACACTGCCAGCACCAGCTTGCTGTAATACTGTCATTAGTTGTACGATACTGCCGTAATCAATACTGCGATCACCGCGAATAAGTACCTGCGTATCTGGGGCACGAGACAATATTTTGCCAACTTGTGTGCCAATACGATCTAAGGTAACGGGTTGACGATTGTTTTCACCCAAGTCTAAAAAGTAATCACCTGCCTTGGTCACAGATACAATAAGGGGTTGATTTAATTCATCAGTTTCAACTGGATCTGACTTGGCTTGAGGCAAGTCAACATTGACCCCTTGGGTCAACATAGGCGCTGTTACCATAAAAATAACTAACAGCACCATCATGACATCAATATAAGGTACTACATTGATTTCAGCGTTAAGCTTATAGCGCTTATTGTTTACGCGACGAACTGACATAAGCTACTCCTGCAGTTCTGATGCGTGGGCTTTGCGGTGTAAAATGCTGGAAAATTCTTCGGCAAAAGTCTCATAACTGGATATCAGACCCTCTACTCGATGGGAATAATTGTTATAAGCCATTACTGCTGGTATAGCAGCGAACAAACCCATAGCTGTGGCTATTAGAGCCTCTGATATACCTGGCGCAACCGTAGCCAAAGTGGCCTGATGGGCATTAGCTAAGCCCCGAAAGGAGTTCATAATTCCCCAGACTGTACCAAATAGACCTATGTATGGACTAACTGAACCCACTGTCGCTAGGAAAGGCAAATGGGTGGCGAGCTTCTCTTCCTCTTTAGAAATGGCAACCCGCATGGCTCGCTGCACACCTTCCATCACCGCATCACCATCAGCATCAGTTTGCTGACGTAAACGAGTAAATTCTTTAATGCCGGCACGAAATATATTTTCAGCACCTCCTTCCAAGTTGGGTTCGGAACTCACTTGGCGGTATAACTGGCTTAAATCAATACCAGACCAGAACTGTTCTTCAAAGTTAGCCAAACTTTTTTTGGCCGCCCGTAAGACCCGTCGACGTTGAAAAATCATTACCCAAGACATGACAGAAGCCACAAGCAAAATGAGCATCACCAACTGCACCAAGAAACTGGCATTCAGAATCAGACTCAGGACCGACATTTTTTCGTCCACGAACATTCCCCTTATTGTGTATTTATTAATATCAAATGATAGCTTTTGTTTAGGGTCTTATATTAGCTATAAACCCTTAATTTAGAAAGTAGTATCCATGTTTCTCCACTGAATTTTCACTTTCTTTCATGATTAAGAGTCACATGGCTAGGGAAAGTTCCTAGCTCATCCAATTAGCCTGTCGGAGACAAAACTTTAGTAGAGCTTAAAACCATAATCTTTGCTAACAAATGTTAGGTTTTGGTAACTGGGGTCAAATCAAAATGCGCATAAGCTTTATCTGTCACCACCCTGCCCCGAGGCGTGCGCATAATAAAGCCCTGTTGTATAAGGTAAGGTTCAATCACATCTTCAATGGTTTCACGTTGTTCACTAATAGCTGCCGCAAGATTATCGACACCCACTGGCCCACCTTTAAAGCGCTCGATAATAGCTAACATCACCGCCCGATCCATATGATCAAAACCTAAATCATCGACACTGAGCATGTTAAGTGCTTGATCAGCCACTTCACTGGTCACCACGCCATTGTATTTGACTTCAGCAAAGTCACGAGTGCGGCGTAATAAGCGATTAGCTATACGAGGAGTACCACGAGAGCGCCTAGCGACTTCACGGGCACCGCCCATATCTAATTGCATACCAGATAACCTGGCTGAACGATCAACAATGGTGGTTAAGTCGGCAACGTTGTAATACTCGAGTCTTTGGGTAATGCCAAAACGATCACGCAATGGAGAGGTTAAAGAACCTGCTCGCGTGGTAGCACCAACTAAGGTGAAAGGGGGCAAATCCAGTTTAATAGATCGGGCCGCTGGCCCCTCACCTATCATTATATCCAGCTGATAGTCTTCCATTGCAGGGTAAAGTATTTCTTCAATAACTGGGTTCATACGATGGATTTCATCGATAAATAGCACATCACCCGCATCCAAATTGGTAAGAATAGCTGCCAAATCACCCGCTTTCTCTAATACCGGGCCAGAAGTACTTTTGAGTTCGCCGCCCATTTCATTAGCGATAATATGGGCCAAGGTGGTTTTACCTAACCCAGGAGGGCCAAATATGAGGGTATGATCCAAAGCTTCAATACGCCCAGCATGTTCGCCACGTGCCTTGGCAGCCTCAATATAGATACCCATTTGCTCCCTTACCTTGGGCTGACCAATATAATCAGCTAAAAACTTGGGCCGCAAAGCACGCTCTATTTGCTCTTCACCCATTTGGCTAGTGGCTTGTATGGGCGAATCAAAACGATCTGCTTCAATCATATTTTTATCCTAAGCTGCCTCGACTTAATGCATACCTTTAAGGGCTAAACGAATAAGATCCTCACTATCACCATGGGGATTGTCTTTAATCGCTGCAGCCACTGCTTTGGAGGCTTGTACTGGCTTATAACCCAAATTAACTAGCGCGCTTTCGGCTTCTCTTTGGGCACTATTCAATCCACTTGCTGACGCTTGTGCTGTGGTGATAAGTGGCTCACCGGCTTCAGTTTGCCAGTCGTTCATCTTATCACGCAATTCCATTACTAAACGCTCCGCGGTCTTTTTACCAACCCCAGGTATTTTCACCATGGCAGCCACATCTTGGTGTTGTACACAAGTGGCTAGGGCTTTCGCCTCCATGCCTGAAAGGATGGCTAAGGCTAGCTTGGGGCCAACACCATTTATTTTAATCAACAAGCGGAATAACGCTCGCTCATCCTGACTGACAAAACCATATAGCAAATGGGCGTCTTCCCGCACAATCAGATGGGTATGCAAACAGCTAGTGTTATTGATTTCAGGCAATTGGCAATAGCTGTTAAAGGAAATCTCAATCTCATAACCAACCCCAGCCACATCCAGCAGTATCTGATTAGGTAGTTTAGTCATTAGTGTGCCCTGCAAGCGTCCAATCATAAATTATTTACTCTACTAGATATTACCGAATACGACCGCGACTAACGCCACGGGGTTTGATTTGCGCTAAATGCTGCTCTAACTGACGCCGTCCTGGCGCCTGACTAGATGCCAAACGCACCAAACTAGCTTGGGTATTGGCATGACATAAAGCAATGGCCAGGGCATCTGCGGCATCGGCCTGGGGCAAACCGGGTAGATTAAGAATACGCGCCACCATATGCTGAACTTGTTGTTTCTCGGCTGCACCCTGCCCAACCACAGCTTGTTTGACCTGTCGTGCCGAATATTCGCTTACTGGTAACCCATGGTTGACTGCTGCCACCATAGCCACCCCACGCGCCTGCCCCAATTTTAGAGCAGAATCAGCATTGGTAGCCATAAACACTTTTTCAATAGCAAACTGTTGCGGGATATAGGTCTCTATCACTTCATCGACAGCCCGATAAATTTGACCCAAGCGCGATGCTAGCTCGTCACCAGCAATTTTGACATGACCACTGGCAATATACTCACGCTTAGCGCCAACGGCATTAATTACGCCATAACCAGTAATGCGTGAACCAGGGTCGATACCTAGAATAATTGCCATAAGTTGCCTTACTCGTCTTTTCTATGGCACTTATACTAGCAAAAACTGTACAAAAACACAGTAGTTTTTTAACAATCTAGAACATCTAGCAAAAGAGGTGGAGAAATCACTTTAGTAAATAAGTGAGAGCAAGAACAAAGGTGTAAGGAGTAAGCCTTTATTGGCTTACTCCCATAGATAAAGCATGGTAATTTATTTAAGCCCTTAAGCTTCTTCTAATTGTGCCATCACTTCTTCACTAATATCCGCATTAGTATAGACGTCTTGCACGTCATCTAGATCTTCCAATACATCAATAAGGCGAAGGATTTTACCAGCCCCATCTGTATCTAACTCAACTTTGGTAGAAGGCTCCATGGTTAACGCACCTTCACCAACAAAGCCTGCTGCAGCCAAACCCTCCTTGACGCTTAAATAGTCAGCAAAGCTAGTGAGCACCATAAAACTGCCGTCATCTTCAGCCACTACATCATCTGCACCGGCCTCAAGAGCAGCTTCCATTAGCTCATCTTCATCAGTTTCAGCACTAAATAGAATTTGGCCTTGATGAGTAAACAAATAGGCTACCGAACCATCTGTTCCTAGATTACCACCTTGCTTGTTAAAAGCAGCACGCACTTCAGATACTGTGCGGTTAACATTGTCTGTTAAGCATTTAACCAATACGGCAACGCCACTGGTGCCATAACCTTCATAGGTTTTTTCATCATAGTTTTCACCATCAGCACCGCCAGCACCACGCGCAATAGCCTTATCGATGGTATCGCGCTTCATATTGG
>DNNY01000095.1:0-273 GCA_003497765.1 Oceanospirillaceae bacterium | reverse complement strand
TCGCGCTTCATATTGGCACCCAAGGCCTTGTCCACAACTTGACGTAATTTGGGATTATCTGCGATTTCCCCACCACCTTCTTTGGCTGCGACAACCAGCTCACGAATGATTTTGGTAAAAACTTTGCCACGTTTGGCATCTTGCGCCGCTTTACGGTGTTTTATATTCGCCCATTTACTATGACCGGCCATATTATTTTACTCCGTCGCCGGGCAGTGAATCGATACGAAAACCGCCCTTGATGCTATACTTTCTATCCTATATTGATGCGCT
>DNNY01000183.1:784-11054 GCA_003497765.1 Oceanospirillaceae bacterium | reverse complement strand
CTAGAAGATGGCTCTAGCAAGCGCATTGGTGTTACCCGAGCTCATCTGGAAGAAGATGCTGGCAAATCCCTACATGAAGATTTCGATGGCATGACCGGTATCGACTTAAATCGATCTAGCACCCCCTTATTGGAAATCGTCTCAGAGCCCGATATGCGAAGTGCTAAAGAAGCGGTTGCCTATATGCGGAAAATGCATGCGATTGTCACAACCCTAGGCATTTCTGACGGCAATATGGCAGAGGGCTCTATGCGTTGTGATGCCAATGTATCTATTCGTCCTATTGGACAGGAAGAATATGGTACCCGCACCGAGTTAAAAAATATCAACTCATTCCGCTTTATAGAACGTGCAATCAACGTTGAAGTAGAGCGTCAAATTGATATCTTAGAAGACGGTGGCAGCATTATCCAAGAAACCCGTCTATACGATGCTGATAAGAACGAAACCCGTTCTATGCGCAGTAAAGAAGAAGCCAATGACTACCGTTACTTCCCGTGCCCAGACTTGTTGCCTATTATCATTGATGATGACTATATCAATGGTATTCGTGAGCAACTACCCGAGCTACCAGACCAACGTCGCCAACGCTTTATAGATGATTACCAATTAAGCGCCTATGATGCTGGGGTACTCTCATCTAGCCGGACAATGGCCGATTACTTTGAGGCTGTACAAAATGCCTGTGGTGATGCCAAGCTAAGTGCTAACTGGGTAACAGGAGAATTGGCTAAATACCTCAATGCTAATGATGTTGAAATTGAAAATAGTCCTGTTTCCTCACTACAGCTAGGTCAACTTTTAGCCCGCATTAAGGACGATACGATCAATGGCAAAGGTGCAAAAACCGTATTTGAAGAACTTTGGCATGGTGCTGAAGACGTGGATGCCATTATTGCTGCTAAAGGCCTAAAACAAGTTAGTGATATGGGGGCCATCGAAGCTATGGTTGATGAAGTGATTAGTAATAGCCCTAATCAGGTGCAACAGTATATTGATGCGGAACCTGAGAAACGAGGCAAAATGTTGGGTTACTTTATGGGGCAAGTGATGAAAGCATCTAAGGGTGCCGCTAACCCCGGCCAAGTAAATGGCATTTTAAAGAAAAAGCTAGATGCCTTGTGCTAGACAAACGGGTGGAAAACTTAGCCAGTTCGTAAAGGCTTTAATATAAAGCCAGTGCAGTTATCGCGAGGGCTATATAGGCCCTCGTTGTACATTTAATTTCACAGTTTGTCAGCAACAGCTAAGTCGACCATTAGATCATCAGACAATTGCTCTAAGGCCTCACGCACATCTTCTGGATCAAGCTGCGCTGGCAACTGTAATTCGGCACTGGCAATAAACATAGCCTCGCCAGACATCGACCCACTGACGACATCGGTCTCAAGACTGATTAAATTGGCACCCAAATCAGAACAGGCGCTGGCCACCTCATGGACAATACCCGGCTGATCATGGCCGGTAATCTCCAACCAAACAATCTGCAGGTCAGCCTCAACAACAGTACCACTTTCACTAATAGTCACCATCATATCTTGCTTGCTCAGAGCTTGAAGATCTTTATTAAGGGCTGGCAGATTGGGTTCATCAACAGATACCAGCAAGATACCTGCAAATTGGCCAGCCATATTAGCCATACTGGACTGACCCCAACTACCCTCGTGCTTGACAATCACATCGGAAAGCATTTTTACCAAACCAGGACGATCTGGACTAACAACAGTGAGGATTATTGTTTTCATAATATTTGTTCCTAAGCTGCTTTAATAAGAGTCTAGGGGAAGCAGCCCTTGGGGGTCAACCAGTACCTGCTTTCGCCTATAACAAAAATTAACTTACTGCCAACTGTTTCTTAGGATCATAAAAAGGCTTGGGAACAACTATTGCTGAGGTCTGACCATCTGGCATATATACCAAAAGTTCAGTATCCAGTGCAGCAACATCTGCATCTACCATTGCCAGGGCAATATTCTGCTCTAAACGCGGAGAATAAACAGCTGAAGTAACCTTACCAACTGTCCTTCCGTCTTTTTCTAAAGCCCAAAAGCGCGTATTTGGACCTTTTATTGCAGGTCCATTGATAATAAGCCCAACATGCTGCTTAGCTATGCCAGTAGTGCGAATCCGTTGTAATGCTGATTTACCGACAAAATCAAAATCTCCATCTAAATCGATCAGACGATCAAGACCCAATTCATATGGATTGGTATTAATATCCATATCAGCGTGATAAGACAACATGCCCCCTTCAATGCGGCGAATAGAAGAAGTATGGCCTGGCTTTAATCCAAATGGAGCGCCTGCCGCCATAATTTTTTCCCATAGCACATCACCTTGGCTAGCATCGCGCAAATACAATTCATAACCCAACTCACTGGACCAGCCTGTGCGAGATACAATTAATGGAATACCATCTAAGTCATATTCACGCAGCCAGTAATATTTGAGGTCGAGAATGCTATCGCCAAACAAGGCCTGCATTACCTTAACAGATTTTGGTCCTTGAAGTTGCAAAGGCGAGACATCAGGTTCGCAGATTTGCACATCTAAACCAGAGTTTACAGCCAAGCCTTGAGCCCAGAATAAAACATCACTATCTGCCAAGGATATCCAAAAATGATTTTCAGCTAAGCGCAACAGAATCGGATCGTTGAGAATCCCCCCTTGAGCATTGGTGAGCAAAACATATTTGCATTGGCCAACAGCACAATTTGATAAATCACGAGGGGTAAGCAGTTGTACAAACTTCGCCGCGTCTGGGCCCGTTATCTCTACCTGACGTTCAACGGCCACATCACATAAAATGGCATGGTTAACCAAGTTCCAGAAGTTTTCCTCTGGATTACCAAAATCTCTGGGAATATACATATGATTATAAACAGAGAAACCTGTAGCACCCCAGCGCACTGTGGCATCAAAATAAGGCGACTTGCGTATCTGCGTACCAAAACCAAACTCGTTAGATATTGTCATGTATTTATTCCTCGTATACTTAGGGGTAAATAGTCCAATTAAACCTTTGCCAACACGGGTCAGTAAGACCTTAAACAGAGGTGCAAGATATACCATTCAGTATAGTAGGGCGTATTCTAGGGGCGACATAATATGCTTTTTTTGCGCGCAAATTGGCCTAAAAAAAGACCACAATTCAACTAAAAAAATTTATATTAACCTGACTAATGCAGTCTTATGGCGGATTGATTATACTGACCCACACCATTCTAAAACTGCGTTAGCATGAATATTCTGCTTTTTCGTGATCAAGAAATCGATGCTGATCAATTAGTTAGCATCAATGACCCCCGTCGCCAAAACCATTTGCATAAGGTGCTTAAGGTACAAGTGGGAGACCAATTGCGGGTGGGACAAATAAATGGGCAAGTGGGTATTGGCGAGGTTATCCAACATGACCAAAAGTCTACTGTTGTGCGCATTATGCTGTCACAAACTGGCCCTAAAGCTCTGCCCTTATCCTTACTCTTGGCTATTCCTAGACCCAAAATGCTACGGCGCATTTTGCAAACTTGTGCCACCTTAGGGGTGGCAGAAATTAAATTAATTAATAGCGCTAAAGTAGAAAAAAGTTTTTGGCAGACCCCGGTTTTACAAACCCAAGAAGTGTATGAGCAATTTTTATTAGGTATGGAGCAAGGTGGCATCACCCATATGCCCAAATTAACCCAAGCCAAGCTATTTAAGCCCTTTGTGGAAGATCAACTCGAAGCATGGGCAGCCAATACCCAAAAACTTGTCGCCCACCCTCGATCTGCAAAACCATGCCCACCAAACAGTCTTACTCCCACCACTTTGGCCATTGGCCCAGAAGGTGGCTTTACTGACTATGAAGTTGGCAAATTACATGCCCAGGGGTTTACCAGCATCAGCTTGGGGTCTAGAATTCTTCGCGTCGAAACAGCCATTCCAGTGGCTATAACTAAATTAATGCAGCTCTAGTTATGAAACCTCGCTATGGTGACCGTTATCGCCCCCCTGCTCCCCAACGTTCAAACCTGATTACAACAGCAGGTGCTAAACAGTTACGCCAAGAGTTGGATTATCTTTGGCGTGAGAAGCGCCCCCAAGTCACCCAAGCTGTTAAAGAAGCCGCAGCCTTAGGTGATCGTAGTGAAAATGCCGAATATATTTATGGCAAAAAACAACTACGCGAAATCGATAGTCGAGTGCGTTTTTTACAGAAGCGTTTGGAATTAGTAAAGGTTGTTGATAGCTTGCCCACAGAGCAAGACAAAATCTTTTTTGGCGCTTGGGTTAAACTCATAGATGAACTAGATCAAGAGCGAAACTTGCGTATTGTTGGGCCCGATGAAATTGATCCTAGTTTAGGCTATATCAGTATCGATTCACCTCTAGCCAAAGCCTTAATTGGCAAGCAGGTAGATGATCAAGTGGTTTTACAAGATTTACACAAGACCTACGACATACTGGCCATTTGGTATCAGGAAGAAACCTATAACACTTAACTATTTAGTGGGTTAAACCACGCCGATAAGAGAAGATACCCGCAATAGTCACATAACCTGCCGCCAGCCACATAGCAACTTTAATGACCAATATTAAATTTGGATATTGGTCAGGTGTAATGGCAACATCGCCCAAAACCACAGTAAATAACACCATAACAATTGCCGAACTTACCATATTGCCCATAGTACGGGCTAAATTAATCAAGGCCGACACAATACTGAAGCGATCAGGAGCCACTGAGCCCATTGCAGCATTATTGTTGGGGGCAGAAAAGAGACCAAAACCCACCCCAACGATAGCCACTATAGCCAAGATATAGGGTATTGAAGTCTCACTATCCACCTGACTCATCATCACATAACCAATAGCAAACAAAGCACAACCTAGGGTGGATAAATACCGTGGCTCATATTTGTCTGACAGTCTGCCTGCAATAGGTGATAAAAACATCATTACCAAGGCTTGGATCATTACAATCTGGCCAGCCTCCACTGGTGTCAGCCCATGCACATATTGCAAATAAATACTGAGTAAAAAAACCAAGGAAAAGCTGGAACCATAGACAAAAAACGCGGCCAGTAAGGAACGGTTTAGCAAGCGGTTAGCCCGCATAGCATGAATACGCAGTAAAGGGTTTTCACGCTTAGTTTGGTGTTTTATAAACACCCCGAATAAGAGCACTCCCAAACCAGCTAACAGAATATAAATAGGCTGGCTAATATTACCCATGGCAATCAGAAAAACACTAACAGCGGCAGCCAACAATAAAAACCCTTGCCAATCTAAAGCCGGTGCATTTTCTATACGCCACTCGCCTTTAACAAAGCGATACAATAAAACCAATGCCAATATAGTCATCAAAGCCGGTGCCCAAATAATACTGCGCCAGCCCCATTGCATAATGAGCCAACCACCCACCAAAGGTCCCATAGTTAGGCCAAAATAAACTGCTGAGGTGGCGATACCAAGGGCTTGGCCGCGTCGGCTACTAGCATAAATGGCGCCAACTAAAGCTAAGCCAGTGCCATATACCATCGCGCCAGCGATGCCCTGCAACACGCGCACCAGCAATAACATAGCAATATTATGTGTAATAAAGATTAAGGCTGAGCTAAAGATAAATAGTAAGGCGCCTAAACAAAATATCCGTTTGCGCCCATAGCGCTCGGCCATACGGCCAACGGGTAATAGAAACACCACATTGCCCCACAGCATGGCGGTGGGAATCCAACTTAGGGCTTCGGCATCAATATTTAAATCAGCACCAATAGCAGGAATAGCAATATTAATTGCTGACATGCTCATGGCGAGGATGATAAGAATAAAACCAACCCCAACCAAAGCCATACTTCTGACTTTGGATGAGGTTGCGTAGTAGTTTTGTAGTGCCTGTGGGTCCATCATCCCTTATCTAACCCAGGCTAGAAACTAGGGCTTGGGGCGCCAGACCTGGGTCCGACCAATAAGTGAGATACCGATATAACCACGCAGATTCAAGGTACCATCGGCATTAAGTTTGATTGTACACTTATAATCCTTGCCATTACCTGGGTCATAGATCTTTCCCTTATGCCACTCATGTATGCCGTTAGATTCACCTTTATAGGAAAAACCACGTAGCAAGTTTAAACCAATAACGGGTCTGTCACGCAGGGATTCATCAGGGTTATTACGGTCAACTTTAGGTTGTCCAGCTTGGCCACCCTCATCATCGGCTGGATATAATGGCTCTTTAAGCGCCACGATACGGCCAAAATACTTACCATCTTGCTGATAGATTTCAATAGTAGCCTTATCTTCAGGTGATAACCATACACCTAAAAGTTGATCACCATTAGCCCAAGCAGACGTACTTAAAACAAGCCAGACAAACCCAGCTATCAATAATTGATAACCGCGAGTCAGAAAATGTGTCTTATTATTTTTTTGCATAATTTTCACCCTATCAAGCCAATATTAATAGGGTGACTAACCCGTGATAAGCACATTTTTGCCATCGAGGTAGCCACCCCTAATTGAGCTGGTTAGCTTTAACTTAGCTTAGAATTTGTAAGCCAACTTAAGTGCCGTTACCATACCTGTATTATCTTCCATGGTAGCAAAGGTCGTTCCAGAAGATACTACTGTTGTATCACCAAAGCTTACAGAACGAGCACCTGCTGTAATACTTAACTGATCAGCGTTATAGGTAACACCTAGACCATAATTAGAGTTACCATCTGTAGGCCCAAAGGGACCGCTATCTTCACCAGTAGCTGATTCCCAACCATAGGTTACAGCTACAGACCACTGGTCATTAAGCTTTCGACCTAAACCAATACTATATGCTGTAGTATTTTCATCGTAATCAAGAAGGTTTGCACCACCTGTTGCTAATGCATAATCTGTTGGTTTAACAGCAAGCTGGGTCCAATTAGCGCGTCGAATACTACCAAATAAAAGCGTATTGGCCGCAATACCTGTTTGGAAGTCGAGATTAAACGCTTCAGGTGAGTCAAAGGTCATGGTAGATGCACGATCAGCACCTAAAGCAGTTGTTGACTCAGTAATCGCCATATCGTGGGTAATTTTCGTGTGATAAGTTAAAGCTACTCGCAATGCAATTTCAGGATTTTCAATTGCTGCACCAACAACATAACCGCTACCAGAAGACTGACTGCCCGTTAGGGAATAGTTAGATACTAATGGTACTGAAGCTGTAACACTAATTGATTGATTCTTAATACCACCATATACGGTGACAGCATCACTGACGTTATAACCCAGTAGAGCTGTAGTGGCGTCAGATCTAACCTGACCTTTTGTACCTGTTAAACCACCATTGGTCCAGCTAACATCGGCACCATAAGGATTATCCTGAACAAGGCCAATAGCCATTTTATCATTTATATCAGAACGCATAGCAAAAGTAGTCATACTATAATCAGGAGCCACGTCAATAGTATCACTAGTGCCAGCACCTAAATTTGCGTTAGTACCTGTTAGAGTAGGCGCCACACTAACTGAAGTTAGTTCGAAGAGTCCGCCGTCTTTAAGAATAATGGAAGTGTCTTGACCAGAACGGTCCAGACCACCCGCTTGAATAGCCCCAGAGACTATAAGAGAAGCCAGTGCTGAGATTAATATTGGTGTGCGCATATTGCTACCTCGTTTATTTTAATTATTAGTAAACATTTGTTTAACCAATTGCTTTTAAAGCATTATCCATAATGCTGTCAATTTAAGCTTGTTATCAGACTTATTAGTCACATCTAACATAGCATATTCTTAATATGGACGAAATCGATATCTATGGTTTTAAGCAAGCCCACTCTAATGGATTTTTATCTATAAATGACGCTCAATTTGTTGTTCTAACCAACCCCATAAGGCGCCCAATTGTGCCCCCACAATAATGCCATCGCGGCGCATAGCGAAAAAGCTTTCCGGGGTTTCACAATAAGGCCAATCACACATTTGTAAGTTAGCAGTAATCCACGGATGCTTGGCAAAACTAGAACGCACTAATACCACTCCCAAACCTTGCGCTGCCATTTGATAGGCAATTACCGAATTATCGACACTGCGTTGCGGACGACTTAATATATCTTCCCTATCCAGTTGCTCAGCATACCAATGCCAGCCATGCCGATAACCCAAAACATGGAGTAAAGGTAGTTTTGGTTGTTCTGCTTTGGTTAGGCTACTAGCCATCATGGGTATTAAGTGATCATTAGTCAGCCGCAGTGTATGTTCATTGTTAGTATTAAAGACACCATAGCGAATATGAATATCACCTTTGATTGGCTCATTTTGTGTGTCCCAAATACTATGATGAAGTTCTAATTCTAGATTAGGCTGAGACCTGTAAAGATCTGATAATCGCGGTATTAGCCACCACTGAGAGAAAGCTAAATTACAATGCAATTGAATGGATTTATTATCACTTAAACCAAATAAGTCTGAAGTGGTATTATCTAAATTCTGTAAAGTGGCCTCCACTTCAATCTGATAGCGGCTGCCAAGTTCTGTTAACTGCAAGCCATGGGCCTGACGAACAAATAGTGGTTGCCCAAGATGCAATTCCAGTGCTCGCATATGCTTACTTACAGCCGCTTGAGTAATATACAGCTCTTCTGCGGCACGGGTAAAATTACTATGCCGTGCAGCCGCCAGAAAAGTCCGTAACCAAATAAGAGGGGTTGATTTATTCGCCATAATGATATTCCTATTTATGGCAAACATATAACAAAAACGACCCCTGAGACGCAAGCTTTTTTGTTTGCTCATTATTTTAGGCAGATCCATAATGCGCTTCTTAATAATAAGAGAGGCTTGGTAATGAATCCACAACTATCCATTTCTCGTCGCACTCGATCCACCCCATTTACTAGCCGCGTCCAAGCAGCAGGGGTAAGTGCTTATACGATCTATAACCATATGTTATTGGCCACGATGTTTGAAAGCTATGAAGCTGACTATTGGCATCTATGTGAGCATGTACAAGTATGGGATGTCAGCTGTGAACGTCAGGTGGCTATCGAAGGACCCGATGCCAATAAACTTGTGCAATTAATGACACCTAGGGATTTAACTAAAGCCAAAATAGGCCGCTGTTTTTATTTACCCCTATGCGATGTTGATGGCAGTGTAATCAATGATCCAATTGCCATTAAGATTGCCACTGATCAATGGTGGCTTTCCGTTGCCGATTCCGATGTGGTGCTGTGGGCCAAAGGCCTAGCTACTGGTATGCGCTTAGATGTAAAAGTCTATGAACCTGATATCTGGCCATTAGCTGTGCAAGGTCCCAAAGCTGAAAAGCTAATGAGCCGAGTGTTTGGCAACCAAGTAAAAGATATTGGTTTCTTTCAAATCAAGCCTCTGGATTACCATGCCCAAGCAGGCACTTTTAGTATGCAAGTTGCGCGTTCTGGTTGGAGTAAACAAGGTGGCTTTGAAATCTATGTGAATGATATACAAGCTGGCCAACAATTGTGGGATGAATTGTTTAGTAAAGGCGCAGACCTGCAAGTACGTGCTGGCTGCCCTAATATAATAGAGCGTCTGGAAAGTAGTTTATTGTCCCTAGGTAATGATATGGGCTATGACACAACACCTATGGAAGCCGGGCTAGATCAATATGTTGATTTAGATGCCAATATTGAAAGTCTAAGCCTGCCTGCATTACGCAGCCATATTCCTAGTAAGCGCCTAATGGGTTTAATCATAGACAGCCACGCCAACATTAGCGACAATAGTTTAACTATTGAGGGAAAAACCGTGGGTGAAATTCGTAGCCACGGCTATTCACCACGCTATGGTGTGCATCTGGCCATTGTCTTATGCCATCTAGAACCCTTGGGTGATAAACAACAGGTCGATATTGTAACCAATGATGGCATGCAACAAGGTCGGCTATGTAATTTACCGTTTGACTTTAACGCACTCGGTCTTAAGGCAATAAAACAAAGAGGATAATCATGAGCCGTTCTTCTTATTTAGGTGATGACACTATTGCTCTGCACTCAGGCTATCAGCCTGAATCAGACCATGGCTCGCGAGCCGTGCCGGTATACCAGACTACCTCTTATGTATTTGATAGTGTTGATGATGCTTCAGCACTGTTTAATGTTGAGCGTGGTGGCCATATTTATAGTCGCATCACTAATCCTACGGTTGCAGTATTAGAACAACGTCTGGCCGCCTTGGAAGGTGGTAGTGGCGCTATTTGTACGGCATCGGGAATGAGTGCTTTATTTGTTACCTTCTTTAGTTTGTGTAGTGCTGGCGATCATATTGT
>DNNY01000183.1:0-565 GCA_003497765.1 Oceanospirillaceae bacterium | reverse complement strand
GTAGTGCTGGCGATCATATTGTCAGTGCTGCGCAGATCTATGGTTCCACCGTTACCCTACTTAAACACACACTCAAGCGTTTTGGTATCGACTGTACTTTTGTCGCCATTAACGACCCCATTGCTTTAGAGAATGCTATACAGGACAACACGAAACTTGTGTTTTGCGAATCTATTGGCAACCCGGGTCTTGAAGTATCCAATTTACCGGAGATTGCTGATATTGCGCATCAACATGGTGTGCCTGTAGTCGTCGATGCCACTTTTGCCACACCCTATTTATGTAAACCCATTCAACATGGTGCCGATGTAGTGGTGCATTCCGTTACTAAGTGGATTGGTGGCCATGGTGTGGCTGTTGGTGGTGTGGTTATCGATGGAGGTCAATTCGACTGGCAAGCCAGTGACCGCTTTCCAACCTTGACTGAGCCTTATGCACCATTCCATGGCATGAATTTCTGGGAAGAATTTGGCCCCTCAGCTCTCGCTATGCGTATTCGCTGTGAATCCATGCGTGATATTGGCGCCGCCATGAGTCCGCATAATGCGTTCTTATTGTAGATCGG
>DNNY01000154.1 GCA_003497765.1 Oceanospirillaceae bacterium | reverse complement strand
GAGATGGGTTGGCGGTGGCGGTAGAGATAATGGTGGTGACCGCCGTTCTAGTCGTGGCAAACCACGCAGCTAAATTCTGAAAAGCTAATTATTTAGCCAGCCTAGCTGGCTATACTCTCCTGCAGCCAGCCAGCAAATTGCTCGGCTGCGGGACTGACCTTATCTGCCTCAGGCTTGATTAAATAATAATTCTCGGCACTGGCAATCGCTAAATCAAAGGGTCTTACCAATTGCCCTGCTTGTACAGCATCCTCGGTCAGAAAGTCCAAACCCAGCATCACGCCCATACCCGACAAAGTGGCCATATGGCAAAAATCCGAGGCGTCAATTTGATCACCCAAGCTTAACTGCTCTGCCGGTAATCCTGCCGCGCGAAACCAATCACTCCAACCGGATAAGTTGCCCGATATATGCATCAAGCGATGATGTTGTAAATGTTCAAGGCAGTTCAATGGGTAATCTCCTTGTAACAAAGCTGGCGCGCAGGTTGGTTGCAGTTGCCCTTCGGTTAGCTGAATCACCTCTGGCTCAGCCCATACCCCTGTGCCCCATCGAATCTCTAGATCATAGTCTTGTACACGTACTTCAGGCACCCATTGCACCCGCGATATACGCAGCTCAATATCAGGAAAAAGTTGCTTAAAATCGCTTAGCCGCGGCATTAACCATAAACCAAAGGCCCCACTCACCCTTACCCTTACCCGTTGCTCTTTTACGTGACCAAACACCTCTTGCGTAGCTAAGCCTAAGCGATCTAGGGCATCCTTAATTTTTGGTAAGTAGGCATTGCCCGCCGCTGTAAGTTGTAAACCTCTAGGCATACGTTGAAATAATGGTTGGCACAAATAATGTTCTAGCAATTTAATCTGCTGACTAACTGCGGCTTGGGTTAGATTCAGTTCCACTGCTGCTGTGGTAAAACTCATATGGCGGGCAGCTGACTCAAAAGTACGCAACCAGTTTAGAGTGGGTAAGCGGGGTCGACGTGACATAATGGCTTCTTATTCGTTGTCCATAGGTACAATAAAATATATAGATTCAACTATGGTTTTACCAACTTTTTTACTCTTAATTGTTCTGTAAGTGACAAAGCCAACAAATAGGCTTTACCCAACTATCAACCTTACCCTACAATCTTTTTTCAAGTTAACTAAATTGCGACAGCCCATGAGCACCATAAATATTGATGTAGAAACCATCACCACAACCACTAGCCAAGCCCTGCAAGCCCACGGTGCTGAAAAGTGGATTGCTGATAGTGTCGCTCATGCCGTTGGGGTGGCAGAGTCCCATGGCAACCGTATTTGTGGTTTGTACTATTTGGAAAGCTACTGCGCCCAATTACAAACCGGGCGGGTTCAAGGTGCTGTTGAACCAGAGGTTAGCCAACCCAAACCAGGCAGTGTAAAAGTGGATGCCAAATTCGGTTTCGCGCAACCAGCTTTTGCTCGCGGTCTGCCTGATGGGATTGCTGCCGCCAAAGCCAATGGTATTGCTAGCCTAGCTATTTGCCATGCCCATACTTGTACAGCATTAGGTTATTTTACTGAACAGATAGCAGCAGCAGGGTTAATTGCTATTGGCATGACAAATGCCAGTGCTTGTGTTTCTCCACCCGGTGGCAATAAAGCCGTATTAGGTACCAACCCTATCGCTATGTCAGTCCCCGATGGCCAAGGCGGTATGGCTATGCACTTTGACCAATCAACCAGTGCTATTGCCCTAGGTAAAATTACTATGGCGGCAGCGGCTGGTGAATCTATTCCTCTGGGCTGGGGTGTTGATGCCGAGGGCCAACCGACTACTGACCCTAATGCCGTTTTACAAGGTGGCTCCATGGTTTCAGCCGGTGGCTATAAAGGCTATGGCTTTGGCTTAATGGCCGAAATTTTGGCAGCGGCTTTTACCAATGGGCATACCAGCCGTCAGTTAGAACCCCTTAAAAAGCCTGAAGGTAACCCTCATAATCTAGGCCAGACCTATATTATTATTGATCCTGAAAATGTCTCTGGTCAGGGCTTTTGGCAACGCCTAGACGCCATCAAAGATGTAATTAATGCTCAACCTAATGCCCGTCTACCCGGCTCCCAGCGCACACCTAAGTCTACTGTAGAGCTGGAAAGCAACGTTTGGCAACAAGCCCTAGATCTTGCCGGTGCCTAAACAATATTGGGTTACTACAGAAAGTGATCTGCCCCTGCCTGCTGGCTTAGGGGCAGATTTGTACTTGGCTGCAAAATACCTAAAAACTCTGCATGTAATTGCAATCTAGAAGCCTTGGCCAAAGCCTGTTCGTGGGCATAGAAACGGCACCCAAGTATGGGATGGCCTAAAGCAGCCATATGGACTCTTAGTTGATGGGAACGTCCTGTATGGGGATACAGTTGTACTAAAGTTGCATTACGATGCTGATCATAATGGACTGCCTCATATCGGGTTAGACTAGGCTTGCCCAACAGCATATCCACCATTTGCAGAGGCCGATTAGGCCAATCACAGCGAAGAGGCAAGTCCACTTCGCCCGCAGATGGCTGCAATTGCCCATCAACCCATGCTATATAATGCTTGTTGACCCGACGCTGCTGAAACTGCCGACTTAAATGCCGCAATGCCTCCTTATGACGAGCCATAACCATCACCCCAGAAGTATCCATATCCAAGCGATGCACCACATGGATCTCATCATAGTGGTTTAATAGGCGACTATAAACGCTATCGTAGTGCTGCGGATCACGCCCGGGTACAGACAACAGGCCACTAGGTTTATTGACCAATATCAAATCCTGATCAATATATAGGATCGGCAATTCATTTTGACAGATAGGTTGTAGTGTTACTGACATAAGCTTGTTGGATCAGCTAATTAAGCTAAAAGAATGAATTAGACTGTTTCTAAACAGTCATTAATAAGGGCTATTTCCAACCCACTAACCAATTATTTGGGTCTTTTAGTTGTTGCCAATCAATAGGCTCTGAACGTTTAGAAATAACCGCTTCGAGTAGACAATGAACCACCATATCTTGCTCATCAAATTTTAGCTCCGTGATCATAAAGTGCTTCTCTTTATGGCGTGGCCGCACCGCTGTCCATTTACTGTGGAGCAATTTCTTGGGATTGATTCTATGCAATGGACGTCTCCAAATATTACCTAAACACCCGCTGGTTAGTGGCCTTTATGATAACAGATTTTGGTCAATGGCTGTTGACTAAGCCTGATAAATAAGTGCACCTTTGTGGCGGCTAATGGCTAGATTTCCATTGATAAAAACAGCACTTTTTTGCCAAAAAAAACCTATTATTCCAACTCTTTTAAACGCTTATCATGGGCATTAAGTAGTTCCCCCACACCCCACTGGTTTTGCTTTTGGGCGCGCATAATACCAATCAGATTATTATCACGAATACGCTCTAATTCGCGAATGGAATACTGCCCAGACTGGGCGTCAGATTGGTCGGCAATGGTCTGCACGAGCTGATCCGTTAGCTCAGGCACATCTGTAAGTTTACTCCAAGGCCAATGCAAACAAGGACCAAACTGAGCAATAAAGTGAGCCATTCCGGCTTCACCACCAGCAATACGATATGTCTCAAATAGCCCCATCTGTGCCCAGCGCAAGCCAAAGCCATAGCGAATGGCATCATCTATTTCCTCGGTGGTGGCCACGCCATCATTAATAAGCCATAGCCCCTCACGCCAAACAGCCTCCAACAAGCGGTCGGCAATATGAGCGTCAATCTCTTTACGCACATGTAAGGGCTTCATGCCAATACTGGTTAGCAGGTCTTTGGCTTGGTTGAGTAATGCTGTATTAGTCTGCTCACTTGGCACCAGCTCCACAAGAGGTAATAAATAAACTGGATTAAAAGGATGAGCCACCATAATTTGTGCAGGACGTTGTGCTCCTTGTTGCAACTCAGATGGCTTAAAGCCAGAAGTAGAAGAACCAATAATAGCTGTATGGGAACAAGCCGCCTGAATCGCTGCTAGAGTTGCTAGCTTGATATCTAAACGCTCGGGCACACTCTCTTGAATCCAGCTGGCATCAGCAACAGCAGCTTCGAGATTATCACAAAAGGTTAATTGGCCTTCTTTGGGCAGGGACACATCGCTTAACTTTGGCAAGGAGGCGCGTGCATTAGCCAGAACTTCCTCTATTTTACGTTGTGCATCGGCTGCTGGATCATAGACTTTGACATGCCAGCCATGAAGCAAAAACCGCGCGGCCCAACCGCCGCCTATCACACCACCACCAATAATAGCTACAATCTTGTTACTCATATGCGATTCCTTTTGGTGATGTTTAAGCTGATAAAGGTGCCCGCTTTTCGACTTTAATTAGCTTTCTTACTTCGGCTGGTGTCATTAGTGTTGCTCCCATATTGGTTGCAATAGTGGCCGCCTTTTCGACTAATTGCGCATTGGTAGCCAGCACCCCTTTTTGTAGCCAAAGATTATCCTCTAGGCCAACTCGGATATTGCTGCCTGAAAGCACCGCTGCAGCGACATAATGCATTTGGTTACGGCCTATAGAAAAGGCCGATTTAATCCACTCTGAGGGCACATTATTGACCATCGCCATAAAGGTATTTAAGTCATCAGGGGCACCCCAGGGAATACCCATACATAACTGCACCATCACTGGATCATCAATTAAACCTTCGGATACTAACTGCTTAGCTAACCAAAGGTGCCCAGTATCAAAGGCTTCTATCTCAATACGAGCGCCCATAGTGGTCATCATTTTTGCCATAGCGCGTAAAGTGCCTGGCGTATTGGTCATAACATAGTCGGCTTCGGCAAAGTTCATGGTGCCACAGTCGAGGGTACATATTTCTGGCTGACACACGCGCACATGCTCTACGCGCTCCAATGCACCCACCATATCAGTGGACTCAGTGTTATATGGTAAGGGGGTTTCTGGACCACCATAAACAATATCACCCCCCATACCGGCAGTGAGATTAAGCACCACATCCACCTCGGCAGCACGTATACGTTCGGTAACTTCTTGGTATAAAGCAATGCGACGACTTGGCTTGCCCGTTTCTGGTTCACGCACATGGCAATGCACAACTGCTGCCCCAGCCTTGGCGGCATCAATAGCACTCTTAGCAATTTCTTTAGGGCTACGTGGCACATGGGGTGAGCGGTCTTGCGTACTGCCTGATCCTGTTACAGCACAAGTTATAAAAACATGTTGGCTTGGTTGCAGAGGCATGACATAACTCCATAATCTATTTTTATTTGGCCATATATTTATAGCTCTAGATCAGCATCATGACAAACTTGCCATTAACAAAGCATGCATAAAACGAACAGTTTTTGATTGTTTTCGTCAATTCATAATTAGCTAGATAGGATAAATGCCTAGTCTAAGGATATACTAGATGATAGGTTAAGAGATAGAATGGATAATATAATAAAGCTAATATCTGTAAACAAAAAAAGCCACTGCAGAAAATACTGCAATGGCTTTTTTGCTTGCTAAAGCGAGCCAGAGAGGAATAGAACTTATGCTTGCTCTGAATCAGCAACAGCTGCTGACCAAATCACAATACCGAAGCCGATCTTGTTCCAGAAGTCAGCTAAGTTATATACCAAGTTCATAGTACCTGGATCAGCACCGCCACCTAGGTAACCTAAGAAATAGCCTAGTGGATAGATAGCCCAACCAACAGTAACCAAGAAAGTCATTGTTCTATAGGCTTTTTGTACATGCTCATTAGCAAGACTAGCGTTGACCTGACTGGCTTCACCTTTGATTATATACCAGATAACGTACAACCATGCCGCCATTGATAGGATAAAGGCGATCAGTACATTCATCATGCCGATCTCACCTGCATAGCCGAATAACAACATAATCGTTGTACCAACTAGCAGATTCCAGAACACACGCCCAGGTACTTTACCTACCGCTGACATGATCAAGTAGAACTCAACCATTAATAATGGCACTGTGAGCAACCAATCTATATAGCGGAATTCTGTTGGTGATGTACCTGAGTCAACCCAAACATCACGCATATAAAAGTAGTGAACTGCGGCTATCAATGTAACCAGACCAGAGACGGTTAAGGACGTCTTCCATTTGCCTGCAACACGATCGCGCTCTACGAAGAAAAAGGCCGTAGCAGCGACCAGCGCCATAGATATTAACCAAAACGACATACCGACATAATCGCCGGATTGTAAGTTGTTATCCATTTGTAACCCCTAATATAATCAAGCTTTATTATTCTTTGTGCGCGCTTGCATA
The DNA here is from genome assembly GCA_003497765.1 of Oceanospirillaceae bacterium. GTDB lineage: Bacteria > Pseudomonadota > Gammaproteobacteria > Pseudomonadales > Balneatricaceae > Njordibacter. The sequence goes on along the minus strand of DNNY01000154.1, from coordinate 6,732 downwards.
TCCCAGAAAGTCAAGCGACACTCCTAGTACAGCATCTCTAGATATACGATGAAATGGATTCTAGAGACTACACATTAATCCTTTTTTATAATTAGAACAACTTTTTTGACGCATATATCAGTCGTTTGAACAGTAAAAAAGCGTAAATATGGCCGTAAAAGGGGATATTTTGTAATTTTTTGGAAGATTTGTTGAGCTAGCCTATTATGCTACCGCTATATTTTGCATTAAATACTGAATAAATTAGCAATATTTGGCTAATGCTGGGGCATAAAAATCCATATTTTTATAATCCCAAAGTGCTGGAGATAGCATATCAACCGCTGTTCTCAAACCCGTTAAAGCACCCACTATCTGACCAAGACTCTCCAGTGGATAAATATAAATTCGAATAGCAAAGACAATGGCTTGGGTTTCTGGCAATCGCAGCAAACCCTGCCTTTCCATTCGATAGAATAATGGTGTTGATGGTGCCAGAGGTGATGCGGTTGATTGAGGAAATCGGGCTAAGTCTTGGGTTTCCTGCAACGACCAGTTGCGTCTTTCCACTACCTGACCCGTGGCCATATTGTTTAAAAATTGATCAATTTTTGGGGTTAATTGTTGGTGAATATCAGGCACTGGGTCATGTATCCGCGCCATTGGCTGGCCAAGTTTATCGTGCAAATGCCAACTACTAGGACTACAAAGACTAGCTGCCGTTAAACAGTACTGGCCATCAACAGGCTGCATAATTAATAAGTCATCAGCGACCCATAAAGAGGCTGGCCAGAGACTATCCAGACTATCAGTTATGGGAATATCAAAGCGCATACCACTTGGTAAGTGAACTAATCGATCCCCCATTTGCCCATAAACCTGAGCGTGATCATGTAATAGGTGCTGACGTAATAAAGCGGCCAGTTCTTGTTGCGGTGGTTGTGAATCAGTGAGACTAGCAAATACTTTCTGGCCATAGTTTTTGCGCACCTGAAGCTTGTGGCTATGATATACCTCAAGATCAACACAAGATTCCAACCAGCAGCTTTGTGGCACTGTTTGCATACCCATATGCAAGACACTATTGGTGTGCATATGCGGGAGCTTAGCTGGTAATGGATAATTAATCATATGGTTTTGAGCCCATTAATTTGGGCTATCATTAATAATCTTGTAACCTACAGCATAGCCAATTTATTTTGGTTAAAAAATCCTGCCAGTTATGGCACCAATTCTTGCAGAGCCCAATCCATCGGCCCCGCATACCATTCACCCAACATCGGTTTTAGAGTCTGCAGGCTCGAGATGAGTTGGTTCCTATCAGCCAAAGCAAAATTAATATGCCCAACTTTACGGGCTGGTCTCACTTCTTTACCGTACCAAAACACCTCTGCACCAGGTATAGCTAACCAACGCCGGTCATAGTCCACACCGATCAGATTAACCATAACACTTTGTTGTTTTACCACGGCTGGGCCTAGAGGCAAATCAGCAATGGCACGCACATGGTATTCAAACTGGCTAATACTTGCCCCAGCTTGGGTCCAATGACCACTATTATGGACCCTTGGCGCTAACTCATTAATTAATAGCTCATCACCTACGCGGAAACATTCCATGGCCATGACGCCCACATAATCCAAATCATCCATAATACTGGCTAACATGTTTTCAGCTTTGGCTTGCAGATGTTGTACTCGATCTAGTGGCGCAATGGTTACCGCTAGGATACCTTCCTGATGATGGTTTAAGGCTAGGGGGTAGAAAAAACATTCGCCAGCACGATTGCGTACCCCGACCACAGATAGCTCCTCATCAAAACCAATGGCCTGCTCGGCAATCACTTTATTATGCCAGCCCTCAGGAATACTTGTGCCTAGATCTTGTTGCAACCACAATTGCCCGCGACCATCAAAACCACCACTACGTTGTTTTAACAGTACTCGTTCTCCATAGGCTTTATGCAGATCCTTGGCACTTTGGCCCAGCTCCACCAACTGCCATGGTGCGGTTGGCAACTGTAAACGATCAAGCATTTGTTTTTGGGTAACACGATCAGCCACTAGGCCAAACACATCGCGATTAACAAAATTGGAATGGGCAGCCAACTGATCAGTGGCCTCAGTAGTTGGCCACTGTTCCCGTTCCGCGGTGATCATATCCTCAGCAGCCAGGTTCAGATGACTATCATCTTCAATATCAACGGCAACGAGATCCACACCCAATGGTTGCGCCGCATGTTTTAACATGGCACCCAATTGTCCGGCACCCAAAACCCATACTCGACTCATTAATTCTGCCTCGGATCGGGATTATCTAAAATAGTTTGGGTCTGTTCGCTACGGAAGTCTTCTACACGCTGGGCTAACTCAGGGTCATTATTGGCCAGCATCTGACAAGCTAATAAACCAGCATTAAAGGCACCAGCCCCACCGATAGCCAAGCTACCAACGGCAACGCCACGGGGCATCTGCACAATGGAGTACAAACTATCGACGCCACTGAGTGCTTTACTCTGGACTGGCACACCCAGTACAGGTAGTCGAGTCTTGGAGGCGACCATACCCGGTAAATGGGCAGCTCCACCAGCGCCAGCAATAATGACCTCAATGCCTCGGTCAGCGGCAGCCGCCGAAAACGACATTAGTTTATCGGGGGTACGATGGGCGGAAACTACCTCCACTTCGTATTCTACCCCTAGACGATCCATAATAGCGGTCGCTTCCTGCATGGTGGGCCAATCACTTTTGGATCCCATAATGACGGCAACTTTGGCGTTCACTGTTCAGACTCCTGCAATGCTTTATGCATTTAGATAAGTAGCAAAAGTGGGTTATTTTATCATAGCCTCATTGTGTAGTAGAGCTATTGCGGCATAAATTGGCTCTAAAGGAATAGTAATGATAGCCCAAGAGCTTAAATGAGATTATTTATAACTGGAAAAGGATTAACTGCAACAGCTACAATAAAAAAATGAATCATGATCCTATTGTATGCACTTGCGAAAAGATTACCCAGAGCGAAATCGAAGCGTCTATAAAAGCTGGCCACCGAGATTTTCGGCAGCTACGGCAACAACTTAATATTGCTGCCGAGTGTGGTAACTGTTATCGCCCAATTCGTGAGTTAATACGCGCCCAGAGTCCCCTTGAAAGCAAACCTATGATCGCCAAAGATCGTCATTTTCCTATGCCATGGAAATACTTTAGCCTAGCGAAACTAGAACAAGAATATTCCCCTAGTTCCTGTGTCGACGATATAACAGTCTTTATACAAGAATATATTGATGACTCTAAACAGGCAAAACAGGCTTTGCCCCATAAAGCTGATTTACAGTTTAACCATCAGCTTGGTCTTGACTATTTCCCTGGCCAGCCCGGGGCGCCACTAGTGATCTATATTCATGGTGGCTATTGGCAAGAGCTAAGCAAAAATGAATCCTGTTTTATGGCTTCTTCTGTTGTTGCTAAAGGCTATCATTTAGCTGTTATAGATTACACCTTAGCTCCCCATGCCACGATTGAGACCATGATTAAGGAGTGCAGTCAGGCTATTCACTGGATCAAAGATCAGACATGGCTTATGGATTCTGAGAGCGTTGTATTAACTGGCAGTTCCGCCGGTGCTCATTTAGCCGCTTGTGTTTTGCAGGCGGCTGCCAAGAGCCAATATAATCTGACTCCTGATACTTTTACTAAGGCTGTGTTGTTTAGTGGTATTTATGATTTGCGGCCTTTATTAGAAACCTATATTAATCAACCCTTAGGTTTAGATTTAAAGCGCGCTACTCAATTAAGCCCCGGACTTGCTAATAATACCCAATTACCACCCTGTAAGCTGGTGTGGGGTGCCAATGAAACAGCGGAGTTTAAGCGCCAAAGTCAGCAATTTGCCCACTTTCTAGAAGCTGATGGCGTGTCCTGTGAGGTATTTGAGATCGCCGAGCGTAACCATTTTGATGTAGTGTATAGCCTAGCATCATTACTCGATGCATAAGCCATTTGTTATCAGCACCAGCAAATTACAAAATTTAGTCTAGACTTTAGGGTATGAAAAGGATTTTCGCCCCAATAACAACACTTTGTTTACTGGCTATGTTAAGCCTAAATACAGCCTGCAGTTCTCTGACTCAACCCACAGAACAAAGTGAACTGGCAGCGCGCATCTATACACAGCTGGCGAACCACTATTGGCAACATGGGCATAGAGAATTAGCTTTAGATCGGTTGTCCTTAGCACTACAACAAAAACCGGACTTCTTGACGGCTCAAATGCTATTGAAGAAAATTAAAATAGAAGAAGCTGACAAAAGTTCGGTTCCTACTACCCCTGGTCAAACACCCTAATTAATTGATTGAGGAATAGGATCAGCTTGTAAATCATCTCTTATATAGTGCTTTGTTTTATGTGTAGCTAGTCTTAAAAGATGGGGCATTTATTTTTTGGTTAAAAACTGCATTTCCCATCAGCCTTGGTTATAATCATTAGTAATGAATGCAATAGTGGAATATTCGTTATGAACCAGTTTCTAAAGGGAATCGTTTTAGTTGGGCTTAGTTTTGGCCTAGTTGTTGGTTGCGCTGCGCCCATTACCCAAATACCTGGCGGCCTTGACAATAACACCCTAAGTGCAGAAGACCCTCAAGTTACCAATTCCTACGCTGATATTCCCATTCCATTAGATGATGTGCTGGTGGTAAGTGAGTCACTACTCCTGAATACTGGTGAACAATGGATCGGGAGAGCCGTTTTCCGCTCGAAGCTAGACACCACCAAAGCCTTTGATTACTTTCACCGCAATATGTCCACCTTTGGTTGGATAAGTATTACTTCCGTGCAATCTGAAGTGGCCATACTGACCTTTGAAAAAGGTAACCGTGTCGCCACCATTCAAATAAATAAGCGAACTGTTTCTGGTTCTGATATTAAGATTACCGTGCAACCACGAGAATCAACTGGCAGCTAATCTTGGATAAATATAGTTGGGCTATATGCCCAACTCATCCCACAGGGCATCGACTCTGGCTTTGACATCAGCATCCATGGTGATAGGTTCGCCCCATTCGCGGTTGGTTTCACCTGGCCATTTATTGGTCGCATCCATACCCATTTTTGAACCCAAGCCAGATACCGGTGAAGCAAAATCTAAATAGTCGATAGGGGTATTATTTATCAGCGTGGTGTCCCGCTCTGGATCCATACGTGTTGTCATGGCCCAAATCACATCCTTCCAATCACGAGCATTAACGTCGTCATCGGTAACAATAACAAATTTGGTATACATAAACTGACGCAGGAATGACCACACACCCATCATCACCCGCTTGGCATGACCGGGATACTGTTTCTTAATGGTGACGACGGCCAACCGATAAGAACAACCCTCTGGGGGCAAATAAAAGTCCACAATTTCAGGAAATTGCTTTTGTAGAATAGGCACAAAAACTTCATTTAACGCCACCCCAAGTACAGCGGGCTCATCGGGTGGCCTGCCAGTATAGGTACTATGATAAATTGGATCCTGACGATGGGTTATCTTGGTTACTGTAAATACCGGAAAGCTATCCACTTCATTATAGTAACCCGTATGGTCACCAAAGGGTCCTTCGTCAGCCATATCATCGGGAGCTATATGACCTTCCAAAATATATTCAGCACTGGCTGGTACTTGTAAATCACTGGTTAAGCATTGAGCCACTTCCGTTTTACCGCCACGAAGTAAGCCAGCAAAAGCATATTCACTCAAAGTATCAGGCACTGGGGTTACGGCACCCAAAATAGTGGCCGGATCAGCCCCTAAAGCAACAGCTATAGGAAAAGGCTCGCCCGGATGTTCAAGTTGCCAATCACGAAGATCTAGGGCACCACCACGATGGGATAACCAACGCATTATCAAACGGTTTTTACCAATCACTTGCTGACGATAGATACCCAAGTTTTGACGGGTTTTATTAGGCCCGCGAGTAATCACTAAAGGCCAAGTAATCAATGGCCCGGCATCCCCTGGCCAACACGTTTGAATGGGTAGCTTTGACAAGTCTATTTCGTCACCAGACCAAACTACCTGCTGACAGGCCGGGCGTGAGACCTTTTTCGGCCCCATATTGAGTACTTGTTTATATAGAGGCAACTTGTCGAGAGCGTCTTTAAAGCCTTTGGGAGGCTCTGGCTCTTTTAAGGCCGCGAGCAGTTTACCAATATCACGCAAACTACTGACGGAATCAGCCCCCATACCCATAGCCACTCGCTTGGGCGTACCAAACAGATTAGCTAATACGGGTACGGAATGGCCTTTAGGGTTTTCAAACAGCAATGCGGGCCCTTCAGCACGCAAAGTGCGATCACAGATTTCAGTCATTTCCAAATAAGGGTCTACTGGCGTTTTTATTCGTTTTAATTCCCCCTGTTGTTCTAGGGTATCAATAAAATCGCGCAGATCCTTATATTTTAACGTCATGACTGATAGTAATATCTCGGCAAAGTTTATTTACGCTTCATAGACATAAAGAACTCTTCATTAGTCTTAAAGTCTTTTAGCTTGTCGATAAGGAATTCTGTCGCTGCGACATCTTCCATTGGGTCGAGTAGTTTACGCAGAATCCACATACGTTGTAGTTCGTCTTCTCTGGTAAGTAACTCTTCACGACGAGTAGACGATTTGCGAATATTGATGGCTGGGAACACGCGTTTCTCAGCAATGCGACGATCCAAGTGCACTTCGGAGTTACCTGTACCTTTAAATTCTTCAAAAAT
>DNNY01000101.1 GCA_003497765.1 Oceanospirillaceae bacterium | reverse complement strand
GGCCAGCGCACGGGTTTTAAAAAACCGTGCCGCCCATAACCACTTATCCAAACGCACTTTAGTGTGTTTATCAGTCATTAATTTGCCTCTTTTAGAGTAGGAACCGCTTGCCCTACATTTTCTACACTCAAAAATTTACCCGTATCCTGAGGTGGGCGCTGACTATCCGGCTTGCTGACAGCCAAGAGATGCCCAATACCTGACTCTTGTGCGGCGGCCAATACTTCTAGATTATCGTCAACCATCAAACTCCGCTCGGGGTCATAACCAATATCCTTTTCTAGTGCCTGCCAAAAACCCTGCTCTTCTTTGGCAAAGCCATAATCATGTGAGTGATAGAATCCATGTAGCCATCTATCGAGGCGCACATGGGGCTGTTTAACACCTAGACTATAATGATCAGCATTGGTGACAAGAAATATTTGTTTGTCTGTGGTGCTGAGCCAATTTAAAAAATCTTCAGTGCCGGATAAAAAACCTATTTTATGGCGGACTTCATGTTGCAGGGCCACAATATCAATATCAAATTGTGTCGCCCAATATTCGATACTGTACCAGTCGAGCTGACCCCTTAAAGACATCAGTTTGGGATAAATTATGTTTTTAGCTTGTTGCTCGGTTACCCCTTTTAATTGGCTATAACGTTCCGGTAAATGCTGCAACCAATAGTAGGTATCAAAATGTAGATCCAATAAGGTGCCATCCATATCTAGCATTACCGTATCAATTTTTGCCCAATCCAACATATCGAAAACCTACTTATTGTTAATTTTTACTAAAATAGCGCTTGAATTATGTTATCGTCGGGCGCATATTTTTGCTATGCCTAAATTCAGCTTCTCAAGGAAAATTTCATGAGTGAAGTGCAACACCATCGTTTAATCATTTTGGGTTCCGGCCCTGCTGGCTATACAGCCGCCGTCTATGCCGCCCGTGCTAACCTAGCGCCAACACTTATTACCGGTATGCAAATGGGTGGTCAATTAACCACCACTACCGATGTTGATAATTGGCCTGGTGATGTGGAAGGCCTACAAGGACCTGATTTAATGGAGCGTATGAAGGCCCATGCTGAGCGCTTTGATACCAATATTATATTTGACCATATAGACAGTGTGGATTTGCAACACAAGCCGTTCCAGTTGAGAGGCCAAGGAACCGAATATACCTGCGATGCCTTGATTATTTCTACTGGCGCTAGTGCCCAGTATTTGGGGCTGGAAAGTGAGTCGGCCTTTCAGGGTAAAGGCGTATCAGCTTGTGCTACCTGTGATGGCTTCTTCTATCGTAATAAGAAGGTTGCCGTGATTGGTGGTGGTAATACAGCGGTAGAAGAAGCTCTGTATTTGGCCAATATTGCTGCCGAGGTTACCGTGGTCCATCGTCGCGACAAATTCCGCTCTGAGAAGATTCTTGCTGACCGCATTGCCGACAAAGCCGCCAATGGCAATGTCACCATCGAATGGAACCATACCCTAGAGGAAGTTCTGGGCGATGATATGGGTGTGACTGGTATGCAAATTAAGAGTACGACTGATGGCAGTGTTAAAACGCTTGATGTCGATGGCGTTTTTATCGCTATTGGCCACAAGCCCAACACCGACCTCTTTGCTGGCCAACTAGATATGGAAAATGGTTATCTAAAAGTGCAAAGTGGTACTGCAGGTAATGCTACGCAAACCAGTGTAGAAGGTGTCTTTGCTGCTGGTGATGTGATGGACCATATTTACCGTCAAGCGATCACCTCCGCCGGCACTGGTTGTATGGCTGCTCTTGATGCAGAACGCTATCTAGATGATCTAGAAGGGTAAATTGCGTATTTTTTGGCAAAAAATCCGTAGATTTATCATTATTTTGTTCCAAAAGCCTCTTAAATTGATACAATAAGGCAACAAAAAATTGGGCATAGCCCATACATAAAAACCATTGAGAGGCTTATTTATGGAAGTTTTAGGATTTTTGTTCCGCTGGTCACACGTACTTTTCGGTATTACCTGGATTGGTATGTTGTATTATTTCAACTTCGTACAGGGTGGCTATTTTAAACAAGCCAGCCCAGAAGGCTTGGCTGATGCCAAAGCGAAGTTAGCACCAAGTGCACTATGGTGGTTCCGCTGGGGCGCAATGGGTACTTTCTTAACCGGTTTGTATTTACTCCATTCAGTATCAGGTTATGCGAGTAACTACATTTGGATTGGTTCCATCTTTGGCACCTTGATGTTCCTAAACGTGTGGTTAGTAATCTGGCCTAATCAACAGGTTGCTTTAGGCATGAAAGACGGCGACGCTGCTGCTGCGGGCGCAAAAGCACTACTAGCTTCTCGTCACAATGTTCTATTCTCCGCACCAATGGTCTTTTGTATGCTAGCCTCTGGCCACGGTGGTGCTGGCGGTTGGGCTGCTGTAGATTGGAGTGCTCCTTCTATGCTGGCTATGTTAGCCATCATTGTCTTACTGGAAATCAATGCCCTTAAAGGTAAGCAAGGTCCTTTGACTACAGTCAATGGCGTTATCGGTAGCTCTTTGGTGCTAACCGCTGTAATGGTCGCTGTACTAAATATTCTGTAATAAGATAAAGCAGAAAAAAAGCCCAGCTTAATAGCTGGGCTTTTTATTATCTAGTGATTAACACGACCACATTCCCTGTGGTCAGTGTCATCTGGCATCCTGCCAATCCCTGTCTGCCACTCCGGCTAACTAATGTCCTGAGTGACATAATAACTATAAAATAATATAATTACTATCAGAAAAATTCCTAAAGTTATGCAAAACCCTAGGAATTTTAAAAAAACCGTGTTGTAGACAGTAAAATGGGGTCAATTATGGCCGCTTAATCACTCTCTAAAGGCTTATTCGCCTACTTTAATCAGCTCAACTTGGAATATCAAAGCGGCATTTGGCCCAATAGCGCCACTCGCTCCACGTTCACCATAGGCTAGGTCAGGGTGAATATAAAATTCAAACTTACCACCCTCTTTCATTAGCTGTAGTCCTTCTGTCCAACCAGCAATAACGCCATTAAGAGGGAAGGTAGCGGGCTCACCACGAGCATAGGAACTATCAAACTCTTGCCCATTCATAAGGGTACCACGGTAATGAACGGTTACATTGTCGGTTGCCTGTGGTTGAACACCTGTACCTTGCTCAATAATTTTGTATTGCAACCCTGACTTGGTGATATTTATCCCTTCTTGCTGCGCTGTCTCAGCTAGGAAAGCTTCGCTCTCGGCCAGGGTATTGGCATTTTGTGCCACTTGTTGATCACGGTGATAAGCCG
>DNNY01000161.1 GCA_003497765.1 Oceanospirillaceae bacterium | reverse complement strand
AATAAGAGGCATTAACGTGGCTATAGTGCATTGGTTAGGCGCAGGCCTATCCACGCCCCCTGGTATTCAGCGACTGGTTCAACAAGGCTATGAGTTATGGTTGTGGAATCGAAGCTTGGATAAAGCGCAAGGGATTCTCCACCAGTTGACTGGGCAATGCCAAGCCCGGCAATTGGACTGGGAACAATTAGATACCGCTGTCAATGCTGGTGATATTCTGGTTTCTATGTTGCCCGGTAGCTTGCACCAACGAGTGGCTGAATTAGCAATTAGTAAAGACGCTCACTTTGTATCCAGTAGTTACACGAGTTCTGAAATATCATCGCTTCATGCAGCCGCCAAAGCTGCTGGGTTATGCTTAGTCAATGAAGTTGGCCTTGATCCAGGTATAGATCATCTTATGGCTCATTCCTTGGTAGAGTCTTATCGTGCTTCACCAGCCTATGCGGTGGCCAATAAGATAGAGTTTAAGTCTTATTGTGGTGGTTTACCGGCACAAATGAATGACTTTACATATAAATTCTCCTGGTCCCCCTTGGGCGTATTAAAAGCCCTGACTGCACCAGCACAATGGCAGGAGTTAGGATCTAAGCAAAGCTCAAATAAGCCTTGGCAGGCCGTGCGTGACTACGAGGCTATATTGGCAGATGGTTCGACAGAAGTGTTTATCGCTTATCCAAATCGTGATTCTTTGCCATTTATGCAGCAATATCATTTTGACCGGGAATGGCCTGTTGAAACCTTTGTCCGTGGCACCTTGCGTGGCAAAGATTGGCTGCAAGCATGGCAATCTATTTTTGCTACCATGGAACGCCTAGAAGGTGAGCCAACAGACGTTGTAGAGACCCAGCTTAGCCAGCTCTCTGCAACTTTATGGCAAAAATATGCATACGCAGAAGGGGAAGCAGATCGTGTCATACTCTGTGTTGAGTTGGCTGCTTTAGATCCTGATAGTGAACAGAAAATTTGGCATCAAAGTTACCAATTGGATGCTTATGGTAATGAGCAGGGCAGTGCCATGTCACGTTTGGTCTCACTGACAGTCAGTTTGGCAGTGGAAGCTGTGCTGGCCGGTAATATTGCGCCCGGTTTAAGTACGGGGCCACGCGAGGTTAGGTTAGCCGAAGCTTGGTTAGCCTTTTTAAGACAGCAGGGTGAGCCAATAGTCTATACTGATCATTTGGCAGGTTAAGAACTCTTTTCTATCTTACTGGCTTTTATTGTAGATAAAAAAAGGGCCACTCTATAAGGTGGCCCTAATTAGCATATTAGTCACTAATCAGTTGGCGACTTTTTGCTGAACTTTGATATTGATCTCAACGCGACGACTTTGCTCATAGTTTTCACTACCGTCGGCATTGAATATCAGTTTAGTTTCACCCCAAGCCATGGTGCTATTGGTTTCAATCTCACGCAAATTTAAGTAATTAACAATAGTGTTAATCCGACGTTGGGAAAGATCATAGTTGTAGTCATGAGTACCACGACTATCAGCATGGCCATCTAAGCTAACCTTAAAGATCTTGTGAGCCTTACGTGCTTGTATAATTGCTTTTTCAATATTTTCCTGCTGGTCAATACGCAGGTTGTTTTTATCAAAATCAAACAGAATGCTTGCTGTTACCGTTTCAACTGGGTAGCTATAGGTAACGACCTTGGGTTCAGCAGCCTTCACTGGGGCTTCTACCACCACAGGCTCTGGTTCTACTGCTGCTGGCTCTGGGCTAGGCGCTGGAGTTGGCTCTGCTGCAACAGTCGGTACAACTTCCTCTGCCGCTGGCTCTGCTGCAGCTGCTTTAGGTGCTTCCGTGACTGTAGCCGCTGGTTCTGGCTCAGGCTTAGCTTCGGGTTCTGGTTTAGCTACAGGTGCGGGTGCAACTTCTGGCTCAGGCTTGGCTTCTGGTGTTGGCTCAATTACCTCAGGCTCTGCTTCGGTTACACAGCTTGGACTGCCGAGAGCAGCCCAGGAACCATTGCGAATACAGTTACCATTACCGTCTAAAACAGGTTTGCCATTACTGGAATACCAGAAGGCGCGATGGGCGAGGGAATCGTTCTCGCTGTGGGCCTGCAAGCTAGAGCTGACCAGTAGTAGTGCTAAGCAAATTGTGCGCAGCATAATATTCTCCTTCAATAAGCGCTGTTAACATAAACAGATTATAGCTATGTTCACTTTAGCAAAGATGAAAATATAATGGAAATAAATGAAAACAAAGTTGATTTTTAACAAGGTTTTCTTGATTTGTTTAAGACAGGGGCTGTTTGGCAAGGAGCAAAGTTAGTCTGGAAAGTATGTCCCAAGCCTTTTCGTGGCCAACACCTTTGGCACTTTGGTCAACACGCAAACATAAATCCAACATTTGCTGGACACTGGCTTTAGTATGACTCTGGGCGGCTTTTTCTACTAGGCCAACACGTTTTTGGGGCCAGATACGAGCTTCAGAGATGGCGGCTTGTAGGCCTTGTGGATGGCTAATAAGCTTATTTATTAGACGAATTTCACGGGCAAAAACCCAAACAATGGCTAAGGGTTCACTACCTTCTTCATGGAGACCATTAAGAATGGTTAGGGCTCGTTGTGGATTCTGGTTGAGGGCTTCATCGACTAGCTGGAAACTGCTATAGCGAGCATGGCCACCCACGTCCTCGGCAACTTCCTCTACACTGATGGGGCTAGTTTTGGTGCGTAAGGTAAACTTTTCCAATTCTTGCGCAGTAGCTAGCAAATTACCCTCAGTACGCTGGGCGAGAAGTTGCGCAGCGTCAGTATCAATTGCTAAGCCTAATTTTTGCGCCCGTTGGGTTATCCAGCGCGGTATTTCTTGCAATTCCAACGGATAAACAGGCACCACAATGCCGTTTTTTTCAAACGCTTTATACCATTTGCTTTTTTGCCCGGCGGCGTCAATTTTGCCACTTACCAGGAGGATAAGATTGTCGGGATTAGGATTCTCTATTAGTTCTAATAAAGTAGCACCACCATCTTTGCCTGGCTTGCCAGAAGGCATGCGGATTTCAACTATTTTGCGGCTCGCAAATAGAGACATAGCTTGGTCAGCAGCATTAATTTGTTGCCAGTTAAAACGCCCTTCGACATGAAAGAGATCGCGCTCGAGAAAATCCTGCTGTTTGGCTGCTTGGCGAATATCGTCACCTAACTCTTGCAGCAGTAGTGGCTCTTCGCCTTGAATTAAATAACAGGGGGCGAGCTGATTAAGGTGTTGTCCTAGTTGCTCGGGGCGAATACGCATACTGACAGCCTAACTAAGGTTGACGGCCAAGTATGCTAAGGGCACGCTTGCCGATGGCTGTATAAAGGTTTTCCCAACTGGTGCTGATAATTAAATCGTTGGCTGAACCACTACTGGTATCCGTGCTTAGTTCCACTTGGGTATATTCCTGCAGATTATACGCCTTGGTATCATCACTATTGCCTAACAGCATGGTGGTATTGATGCTGTAACGCCACAGTATTGGTTCACCGTTACTGTCATAAAGCAATTCCGTTGCTTTGGCTTGGGTATCGATAAAACGCACATCAGCTATTTGGGCTATATCTTCACTCATATTAACCACTTGCTTGGCAAGGGTTACTTTAACTTGAGCTTTGCTTAAGGCCTCCACAACTGCATTTGCTAATTGCGGTTCATCAGCATAAACACTTATGGCAGAAGGCAAGTTGGCCTGCTGACTAATGCCTCGGAGTTGATAACCACACGCACTTAGGCTCAAAACAAGAACCATACTTATCATATAAGTTGATAATTTGTTTAAGCGCATATGACTATCTCCCTAGGTTTTCGTCTTAGCTAATAACGATATTGACCAGCTTGCTTGGCACTACAATGACCTTGCGCAGGGTTTTATCAGCCATAAAACGTTGTACGTTTTCGTCTGCAAGGGCTAGATGTTGGATGGTATCACGATCGGCGTTAACATCGACACTGATCTTGCCGCGCAGTTTACCATTGACTTGAATAACCATTTCAATGGTAGATTGCACGAGAGCGGCCTCATCGACAATTGGCCACTCTGCAACCAAAACATTCTCTTCACCGGCTATATGATGCCATAAGGTATGGCATAAATGGGGCGTAATAGGTGACAGTAACAAGATAGCTGTGCGAATGGCTTCGTCCATGACGGCGCGACCTTGCGCAGATTCATCTTTAAAGCGACCCATAGCATTGCTTAACTCCATAATAGCGGCAATGGCTGTATTAAAAGTATGGCGACGTTCAATATCGTCCGTTACCTTAGCAATGGTGGCATGGGTTTTACGTCTTAAATCTTGTTGCTCTGTGGTCAGTGCTAATTTATCTAGGGCAGCAATGTCGGTGCCCAAAGCAAGATGTTGATGAACTTGTTTCCAGAAGCGCTTAATAAAGCGTTGCGCACCATCAAGGCCAGTATCAGACCATTCCAGTGACTGCTCTGGGGGTGCCGCAAACATAATAAACAAGCGCACAGTATCGGCACCGTAGCGGTCAATCATGGCTTGTGGGTCGATACCATTATTTTTCGACTTGGACATCTTGCCCATGCCGTCATAAATAACTTGTGAACCATCAACTCGACTGGTAGCACTGGTAATGCGACCCTTTTCATCACGACTCGGCTCAACATCCAATGGTGAAATCCAGTTTTGGCCACCTTTGGCATCTTCCTGATAATAGGTATCAGCCAAAACCATGCCCTGACAAAGCAAATTTTTAAATGGCTCATCACTGTTTACTAAGCCCAGATCACGCATTAATTTATGGAAAAAACGGGAATACAATAGATGTAGGATGGCGTGTTCAATACCACCAATATAATGATCCACGGGCGCCCAATAGTTGGCCGAATCAGCATTAAGCATGGCGTCATCTTGCTTAGGGCTAGTAAAGCGGGCATAGTACCAAGAGGATTCCATAAAGGTATCAAAGGTGTCTGTCTCGCGTTCCGCGGGGCCGCCACAACATGGGCAGGTGGTATTGATAAAGGAGTCCATCTTTTTAATAGGAGAACCACTGCCATCAAACTCAACATCCGTAGGAAGCAATACGGGCAGTTGATCTTCTGGTACCGGTACCGATCCACACTTGGGGCAATTGATAACTGGAATGGGCGCACCCCAGTATCTTTGTCGAGACACACCCCAATCACGTAAACGATAGTTAGTGGTTACCTTGCCTTTGCCTTGGCTGACTAATTCTCCGGCAATAGCATCAAACGCTACTTGGAAGTCCATATCATCAAAGGCGCCGGAATTGACCAGCAAGCCTTTGTCCGTAAAGGCAGCTGCTTGTAAATCAATTTGGCTGTTATCTAGTGGGCGAATAACCTGCTGAATATCTAAGCCATATTTGGTGGCAAACTCCCAATCACGTTGGTCATGCGCAGGCACGGCCATAACCGCCCCAGAGCCGTAATCCATTAACACAAAGTTTGCTGTCCATACGGGGACCTGCTTACCAGTTAGGGGGTGGACTGCGGTAAAACCTGTATCCATGCCCAATTTGTCCATGGTAGCCATATCCGCTTCGGCTACCTTCATATTTTTACATTGTTCCACAAAGCTGGCGATATCAGCATTCTTGGTCGCTGCCTTAAGGGCCAGAGGGTGTTGTGGGGCAACAGCTAGATAGGTTACGCCCATTAGGGTATCAGGGCGGGTGGTGAAGACCTCAAGGGCGCCATGATCGGCCACATCAAAGGTGAGTTCGACACCTTGAGAGCGACCAATCCAGTTACGCTGCATAGTGCGAACCTGTTCCGGCCAACCATCCAACTGATCTAGGTCATCCAGTAACTGATCAGCATAGTCAGTAATTTTCAGGAACCACTGAGGAATTTCTTTGCGTTCTACCAAGGCCCCTGAACGCCAGCCACGGCCATCGATAACTTGTTCGTTAGCCAATACAGTTTGATCCACTGGATCCCAGTTAACCACAGCGTTCTTTTTATAGACCAAACCTTTTTCCATAAGCTTGGTAAAGAACCATTGTTCCCAACGATAATATTCTGGATCACAGGTCGCAAATTCACGACTCCAGTCATAACCAAAGCCCATGCGCTTGAGTTGGTCGCGCATATAATCAATATTTTCGTAGGTCCATTTTGCTGGGGCTACCTTATTTTTCATGGCCGCATTTTCTGCCGGTAAACCAAAGGCATCCCAACCCATTGGATGCAGAACATTCTTACCCTGCATGCGCTGGTAGCGGGCAATCACATCAGTGATTGTGTAATTACGCACATGCCCCATATGCAATTTGCCACTGGGGTAGGGGAACATAGCCAGACAATAAAATTTTTCTTTGTTGGGGTCCTCACTGACCTCGAAGGTTTTATTGTCGGACCAAAATTGTTGTGCTTCCCCCTCAACAAGAGCGGGATTGTATTCTTTATCTGCGGTCATTGCCTTCACTACTACAACTAGGTTACTAATGGCAGTGGATTATAGGGCAAGCGCAACCCTTCTAACAGCGTATAAGTCAATCTATAGACAATAACCTGCAATATTAAAGGCAGGATATTAATAGGGAAGTTAGTTGAGCTAGATTAAAGGTTCAGCTAGCGTCTCTTTTGGCGACCCCCAATCGGCCCAGATTGGCAGCCATATCCTCGGCGGAGGTGCTGGGATTAATCGAGCGGTCAACCATTAGGATTTTACCCTCTTTACCGATGTAGAACGTGTGGCGCTTTGGAAATCCATAAAAAGCTAGCACTTCGTAGGCTTTTGCGACCTCTCTACTTGGGTCACTCAATAACGGGAAGTCCGCATCACTAGACTCAGCGAATGCTGAATTTTTTTCGAAACTGTCAACACTAGCCATAAAGTAGGTAACATCATATTCTTTCAGGAGATGGCCTTTTTCTGCCAGTGATTTACATTCTATGGTACAGCCACTAGTAAAGGCTTTGGGATACCAAGCAATTACAATCGCCTGTTTACCTATAAACTGATCAAGACTGTAGGTATTGCCATCAGAGCCCTGCAAATTAAATGCAGGAGCGCGGTCTCCAGCCTCGAGGCCCACAGCTGATACGGATACGGTAAACAAAAATGTTAGGGCTAAGTATTTGTTTAGGATGCTCATTTTTTTTACCTCTGGCGTCTGTTACGCATCCTCAAGGCAATTAAGATCACAATACTTAGTAGTGAAAGGCCAATTATGGGCCAGCTAGAGAGCACGGAAAATGGGGTGGAACCAGTTCTAGGCATGATATCTCCAGTAAGCACACCTTTATCAAATTGGGGTATTTGTTGGTATATTTTCCCCCGCTCATCGACCAAGGCAGTAACGCCATTATTGGTGCCACGCATAAGTGGTTTAGCATTTTCGATTGCTCTCATTCGAGCCATCTGCATGTGTTGTTGTGGGGCAATGGACCGACCAAACCAAGCATCATTACTGACGGTCAGTAAGAGGTTAGTATCGCGCACATTCTTGGCAACCAAGTCAGGGTAGGCAATTTCATAACAAATAGCTGTGGCGATAGCTTGTTGTTTGGCCATTAGAGGAGATTGGGATTT
>DNNY01000110.1 GCA_003497765.1 Oceanospirillaceae bacterium | reverse complement strand
TTTTAGACTTTTTACTTTTCTTAGATCTACGTTTTTTACCTCCTCTTTGTTTACTTTTTTTAGATCTTTTACTTTTTTTAGACTTTTTAGACTTTTTACTTTTCTTAGATCTACGTTTTTTACCTCCTTTTTGTTTACTTTTTTTAGATCTTTTACTTTTTTTAGACTTTTTAGACTTTTTACTTTTCTTTGATCTACGTTTTTTACCACCTCTTTGTTTACTTTTTTTAGATTTAGAGCGTTTTGATTTTTTACTTTTTTTGGATTTTTTAGAACGTCTACGTTTAGATTTTTTTTTCATATGAGTACCACATGAGCTACCACCTTTTTGTTTACGTCTACGTTTGGACTTTTTAGATTTAGAGCGCTTTGATTTTTTACTTTTTTTAGACTTAGAGCGTTTTGATTTGCTTCTTGCTCCACCATGTTGAATAACTTTATCAGTGTTATTTAAAACTATCTGATAAAAGTATCAATAGGTCCGGTTTTTTTATAACAAATAGTTCTAAATTACATCAATGAGCAGGGAGTTTTATTGCAGCCGTTAATGCAATTCAGGATAATTAAGGTCCCACAACACAAGGTAATAACTCTCTTCTAAATAATTTGGAAGTGGGCTTGCCTACCACAACAAAAGGTAATTATTTTGAGCCAAGAACAAGTTTTTGCTGATTGGAAAGACCGTGAAGCGTTAGCTGAAGCCATGATTCCATTGATTGGTAAGATCTATCGCGAGGCAAATGTTGAAGTGTCGGTTTATGGCCATAGTGTCGTTAATCGATCTGTCATTAGCATTCTTAAATCCCACCGCGCTGCCCGCCACCTAGCAAAGCAGCAAGTGTCTGTTGTTGACACTTATCCCATAATCGAAGCCATGCAAAACCTCAATCTTGCCAATGTGCATGTTGATATTGGTAAATTAGCCATGGGTTATCAGGCCCATGGTGAGCTATCATTGGCAGATTATGTGGCTAAGGAGCTTACACAAGCGGTAAACGCGGATTGCAACAAAACCCAAACCGACGTCGTCCTATACGGGTTTGGGCGCATTGGTCGTTTGCTGGCACGGTTATTAATCGATAAAACAGGTGGCGGTCAAAGTCTGCGTTTACGGGCCATTGTGGTTCGTAAAGGCAGCGAACATGACTTGCAAAAGCGTGCTAATTTGTTGCGCCGTGATTCGGTACATAGTAATTTTCAAGGTACTATAACGGTAGATGAAACCAATAACACAATTATCGCTAATGGTAATGTTATACAGGTTATCTACGCTTCTTCGCCAGAAGCCATTGATTATACCGATTATAATATTAGCAACGCGGTAATTATTGATAATACAGGTTTATGGCGTGACGAAGAGGGCTTGTCGCTGCATTTGCAAGCCAAGGGTGCCAGTAAAGTACTGTTAACCGCGCCAGGAAAAGGCATTAAAAATATCGTCATGGGGGTCAATCAAGCAGATATAGAAGATACTGATACTATTTTATCTGCTGCTTCCTGTACCACTAATGCGATTACACCTGTGCTAAAAGCCTTGCATGATCGGTATGGTGTAGCTAATGGCCATGTTGAAACGGTTCACGCCTACACCAATGACCAAAATTTGATTGATAATTATCACAAGGGTGATCGGCGTGGCCGAGCAGCTGGGTTAAATATGGTCTTGACCGAAACTGGCGCTGCAAAAGCCGTAGCTAAAGCCTTACCCGCAATGGAAGGTAAGTTAACCGGTAATGCTATCCGAGTACCCACGCCTAATGTGTCTATGGCAATACTTAACCTCAATCTTGAGCGCGAAGTGCAGCGGGATGAATTAAATGACTACCTGCGAAATACAGCCATTTATTCTGATTTGCAAAAACAGATCGATTTCACTACATCAAGAGAAGCCGTATCAAGTGATTTTGTCGGTTCCCGAGCGGCTGGCGTTGTAGATGGACTAGCAACCATTGCTGGTGGCACTAAGAGCTGTGTGATTTATGTATGGTATGACAACGAATTTGGTTATTCTTGTCAGGTTGTACGTATGTTACAGCATATAACCAAAACAGCTCTGCCAGCATTCCCGCTTACTAAGTAATACTTAGCTTATATTTTAAGCTTTTGAAAATAAAGCAAATTAAAAGCCCCCACATTTCTGTGAGGGCTTTTTAGTTTATGTCTTAAGGTGATTTACAACTTAATCGTTACATATTTGGATAGTTAGGCCCGCCAGCACCCTCTGGAACTACCCAGGTGATATTTTGACTTGGATCCTTAATATCACAGGTCTTGCAGTGCACACAGTTTTGGCTATTAATTTGGAATTTCTGCGCGCCTGATTCATCAGCAATAATCTCATAAACGCCAGCCGGACAATAGCGTTGAGCTGGTTCGTCCCACGTTTCCAAGTTAGTACTTAGGGGTAAACTTGCATTTTGTAACTGTAAATGACAAGGCTGATCTTCTTCGTGATTGGTACCTGATAAAAATACCGACGATAACTTATCGAAACTGATAACCCCATCCGGTTTTGGGTAGTCAATCTTAGGCATGCTATTGGCGGGCTTAAGCTGGGCATAATCAGGATTATCATCTTTGAGATTAATTGGCAGCTTGCCAGCAAAGATATTTTGTTCAACCCAGTTATACATGCCGCCAAACCAGGTACCAAATTTATGCATAGCGGCGCCAAAGTTACGCGCTTTATAAAGCTCATCATATAACCAAGAGGCCTTGAAATTAGCATCCATTGGTAGCGTTTTACCTGCTTCACCAGCAGCGTTTAATTCAGCAAAGATGGTTTCGCCAGCAAGCAATCCCGACTTCATCGCGGTATGACTACCTTTGATTTTAGAAAAGTTCATGGTACCCGCATCACAACCAACCAATAAGGCACCAGGCATACTCATGCTGGGTAAAGAGAATAGACCACCTTTTTCTACCGCTCTAGCACCATAGGAAACGCGACTACCACCTTCCAAATGCTGTTTTAGGGTCGGGTGATGCTTTAGTCTTTGGAACTCATCAAATGGACTGAGATGAGGGTTATCGTAATTGAGGTCAATGATTAGTCCTACTACGACTTGCTGATTATCACCATGGTATAGGAACCAGCCACCGCTGGTACCACCACTTAATGGCCATCCAGAGCCATGTAAAACTAGACCTGGTTGGTGTTGTTCACTGGGTATATCCCAGAGTTCTTTAATACCGATACCATAATGTTGGCTAACAGTATCTTTATCCAAGTTGTATTTATCAATTAACTGTTTGCCTAAATGACCACGGCATCCCTCAGAAAAAATAGTATATTTAGCATGTAATTCCATGCCCGGCATATAACCATCTTTAGGTTGGCCATTGGCATCCACACCCATATCCCCGGTGGCAATACCTTTGACACTGCCATCGGCATGGTACAAGACTTCTGCCGCGGCAAAACCAGGAAATACCTCAGCGCCCAAATTTTCTGCTTGTTCTGCCAACCAACGACAGACATTACCAAGGCTCACGACATAGTTGCCTTTATTATGCATGGGTTTTGGAATAAAAAAGCTTGGTAGAGCTAAGCTAGCATTATCATTACGCAATATATGCATTTCATCTTTGCTGACAGGCGTATTAAGGGGAGCACCCATAGCTTGCCAATCGGGAAACAACTCATTTAATGCTGTTGGTTCGAATATGGCACCTGATAATATATGTGCGCCCACTTCTGAACCTTTTTCCACTACACAGACGCTGATTTCTTGGTTATGTTCCTGGGCCAGTTGGAGAAGTTTGCAGGCACTTGATAAGCCTGCTGGACCGGCACCAACAATAACGACATCGAACTCCATTGATTCACGTTCCATGATAGAACCTCTCAATCTTTCAGTAACTATTATGATAAGTAGCTTTGTACTGCTTTGCAGCCGTAGTTTAGGAAATATAATCTCTAAAAACTTGTTTTTAGCCGACTTATTTTGGCCTTTTACTGCCAGCCATGCAATGAAAACTCGCCAGTCGCTGTGCCTACAATTAATGGTTGTTCATAGAAGCCTTTGTTAGCTAGCTCTGGTAAACTGATGTTTGTGTTTGGTTTGGTTGGTTTTGTTTATGCATATTCAACTCGCGCCTGATCTTAGTCAGGCCCAGGTAACAGATAAACTTCGGCAACTTAATGCTGGTGATCGGGTACATTGTTTTGATGTGAGGCAATTTAATGTTGCCGTCAATATTATTCGTGGCTGGCGTTGGGCGAATATATTGGTGCTGCTGTTAGGTCAAGATAATCAGGTCATAGAGCAATTTAAATACCAGCCCAAGGCTCAGTCTTCGCAACAATCCGAACAGCTAGGTCGCGATCGTCATTTACAGGACCAAGAGCAAGTTGTGCAGGCTTTAGAAAAGGTTTTTGCCCATTGCAAGCAAGTTGGCCTGCAGGTGGTTTCTTTTAGTGATGGTTTGGTAGTGGTGCCAGAGCATCTTGCGGCTGATCCAATGGCTTTAAGTTCACCTGAAGCTTTAGGGGTCAATGATTATGAAGCTTACACCACCATCACTGAGCAATTAGAAAGTTAATTAATGTGATGGTTAATTTTGGTCTTTACTTTGAACCACAGCGGAATCGGTTTATACGATTCCGCTGAACTTATCGGTTAGGCGACTTCTTCTGAATTTAGAATAGGGGAGCGTTTTTCGCGGAAAGCACCTTTACGATTTTGCCATTTGGATTTGGCTTTTTGGAGTTGGGTTTCGATTTTGGAACTGAGGGCATCAATGGCACTGTACATGTTTTCACCGCCTGCTTTGGCAAAGATCTCATGGCCTGTATCGAGATGCAGCGTAGCTTCAGCAATATCTTGCTTGCCGTCCTTGTCGATTGTTACTTGGATATTGGTGATATGATCAAAATGACTTTCATTTTTGTGAAGCTTGGCCATAATGCGTTCTCTAATACCAGATGAAGCTTTGGCGTCGTGACGTGCAGTAATGTTCATTTGCATAATTCATTCCTTTTGATCGAAGTTTGAGGGGAAATTAAATAAAAGATGTCTCCTTTGTGACTGAGGGAAATTCATCGGTTTTAAGTACTGATGATGTACTAACTAAACCACAAGTTAAGTGTAAAAAAAAGTCAAATCGTAAATTAATTTTTCTAACAACTTGCCTGTTGCCGTGTGCGCTATTACTCTTGTAGAGCAATTGTTGTTTACTATCAAGGAATTAAAAAGTGCCAGAGACAAATTTTGATGTTTTGATTTGTGGCGGCGGTATGACCGGTGCTGGATTGGCCTCCGTGTTGGCACAACAAGGCTTAAAAATTGCTGTTTTTGAAGCCCAACAACCAGATGATTTTGATTTGTCTCAAGCCTTTGATTTACGCATTTCTGCTTTGGGCCCTCAAACTCGCTCAGTACTCAAACGAACTCAAGCCTGGCAAAATATTATTTCCATGCGAGCCTGTCCATACAGGCAAATGAGAGTATGGGAAATGCAAGGGTTTGGGGATATTACTTTTCATGCCAACCAAGTCAACGCCTCTGAGTTAGGACATATAGTTGAGAATCGTGTTACGCAGCTTGCTCTATGGCAGGTTTTGGATGAGATGCCAGAAGTGACTCTGTTGTGCCCGCAAAAACCCCTTAAAACCTACCGTAAAAATGCCATTATGTATGTTGAAACGGAATCAGGAGAAACCTTTGCTGGTAAGCTGCTGGTGGCTGCAGATGGTGGTCAGTCAATAGTTAGACAAGCCTTTGGTATTGGGGTTAATCGTAGCCAATATCAGCAAGCATGCTTAGTAGTGGGGGTTAATACTGAACTGGGGCAACAGGATATCACTTGGCAGCGCTTCACTAGCACAGGCCCGCAAGCCTTTTTACCCCTACCTGGTCAGCATGGTTCGGTAGTTTGGTATCATCAGGCAGACGAGGTGCGACGCTTGTATCAATTACCCAATGCGCAACTGCAAGCAGAAATAATGGCGCATTTTCCTCAAGAGCTTGGCAATATTGAAGTGTTAAGTAAAAGTTATTTTAATTTACAAAAACAACATGCTCAGAGTTATATTCAAGATGGCTTAGCATTAATCGGCGATGCTGCCCACATTATTAACCCTTTGGCCGGCCAAGGGGTGAATTTGGGTTTTCAAGATATAAGCAGTTTAGATGCCGTTATTGCCAACTCAAGAGCCGCCGGTGAGGAGTGGTGGCAGGGT
>DNNY01000012.1 GCA_003497765.1 Oceanospirillaceae bacterium | reverse complement strand
GCATTAAACCTAAGTAACGACCGGAAAGACTAAGAAAGGTGGTTAAGGCTGCGCCTTTGTTGCCACGCTCTTCTTTATCAACCTGCACAATGATTTCTTGACCTTCAGAGAGTAGGTCACGAATACCAGGGCGTCCAGAACCTGGAGCCGTTTCTTTTAGATACTGGCGAGAAATTTCTTTGATGGGCAGGAAGCCGTGGCGTTCAGAGCCATAATCGACAAATGCCGCTTCTAGGCTGGGTTCTACACGGGTGATTTTGCCACGATAGATATTGGCTTTCTTTTGCTCGCGGGCGCCAGATTCAATATCTAGATCATACAAGCGCTGGCCATCTACCAGTGCAACTCGCAACTCTTCAGCATGAGTTGCATTGATTAACATTCTTTTCATGGTTTTCAAGTACTTGAAAACCCATTTACCCTACGGGAATTAATATCTTTACGGGTGCACAGGCTAGAGAATGACTTGTGTTTAAACAGTCATCAACTAT
This sequence comes from Oceanospirillaceae bacterium, assembly GCA_003497765.1. GTDB lineage: Bacteria > Pseudomonadota > Gammaproteobacteria > Pseudomonadales > Balneatricaceae > Njordibacter. The sequence continues at coordinate 7,545 of DNNY01000012.1, read as the reverse complement.
TTAAGGGCCACCTAATAAATTGTAGCCTGATCTCCTGACGATAGTTGCTTAATCACGGAGACATATATCCAACAGTGCAGGAAACCATACCATCACGGATAAGCTGCCGCCAATAAAGGCACTTAGCTAAGTTTATAGACCAGTTGTAAAGTACAGGAGGTTATTTACCTTGCTTCTCCTGCGAGGCCAGCCTGATTTTATTGGCTGGCATAAACTTTCCGATCAATCCTTGGGTAGGGTGCTTCTACACTTAAACACCAAACATAAATTAATTCGCCGTAACCGGGTTAAACAGGTCGGTTTAATTTAATAACTCAGGTTGTTCCTGGTTACAGCTCAATTTTTTGGCTAAACATCACTATATACGTTCAACCAAGGCCAGCTATGGGCCCAAAATCTTTACTGATACGATAATCGATTTTTTCGCTCTGGTTGTCTGCAAAATTAATCAGCTATTGCAATTAGATAACCAGTTTCAGTGCCACCTATGTTACCATTTGCAACCTAAGCTAGCAATCAAAAATGTCGTCTGCATGTCTGCACCAAAGAGATTTTCTAAAACTTCTAAACCAGAAGGTAAAAATACACAAACCTCGCCTGCTAATACGCCAGCAGACAAGGTAAATAAAGTGCGCCTCGAAACGATTTATGAGGATAGGGTCGGTCAGCGGCTGGATAATTATCTGCTTGGTCAGCTCAAGGGGGCACCAAAAAGTCTTATATATCGCATAGTTCGCAAAGGCGAGGTGCGGGTTAATAAAGGCCGTACCAAACCAGATTACAAATTATGTGCGGGTGATCTGGTGCGCATTCCACCGGTAAAGTTACCGGCTGCCAATACCCCAGCACCCGTTGGTGAAAGCCTAAGGCAGTTACTGCAAAGTGCTATTTTGTATGAAAGTGACGGCCTTATGATTATCAATAAGCCCAGTGGTTTAGCAGTTCATGGCGGTAGTGGTGTCAACTTGGGCTTAATTGAAAGTTTACGACAAATATACCCACAATACCGCTTTTTAGAACTGGTGCATCGTCTTGATCGTGATACGTCAGGCTGTATTATGGTGGCTAAAAAACGCTCTACATTGCGGTCTATTCACCAGCTGTTGCGCCAAAATGGTGGCATCGAAAAAGTTTACCATGCGCTCGTGGTTGGGGGCTGGCCTCGCTCCTGTAAGCAGGTTAATGCACCTTTGCTGCGTATTGCACTGGCATCGGGTGAGCGTATGGTGAAGGCTGATGGTGAAGGTAAGCGAAGTATTACTCGCTATCGCATTTTGCAAGAATTTGGCGATTTGACTCTAGTACAAGCGAAGCCCGTAACGGGCCGAACTCATCAAATTCGTGTGCATTGTCAGCATATGGGGCACCCCATTATTGGCGATGATAAGTATGGTTTACCTGAAATTAACAAACAGCAGTATAAAAATGGTTTAAAGCGTCTTTTCTTGCATGCGGCAGAGCTGCAGCTAGTTGATCCCACAACGGAAAAGTCCATTGTTGTTAAAGCGCCCTATGATCAGCAAATAGCTCATTTTCTTCAGCAGCTACAAACTCGATAATTATTGTCAAAATTTAGACTAACATTTACCTTGTTGTAGAATTAATTAAGCCAAGCTGACTTGTATTTGGTTGGCTTTTGTCGTGATAATGTGTGACTTAATCAAATAGCATTTTGATGATCAAATAATAAGAGAATGATTACTATGTACGATACTAACCTTGATCAGAATCCTGCCAACTTTCAAGCGCTTTCGCCATTATCCATGCTGCAAAGAGCCGCTGATGTATATCCTACAGCTATCGCCCAAATATATGGTGATTTACGTCGCACCTGGAAACAAACCTATGAGCGCACGGCAGCCATGGCTGATGCATTAAAGCAACATGGTATCGGTTTAGGCGATACGGTCTCGGTTATTGCTCATAATGGCCCTGAGTTATTTGAATGTCACTACAGTATACCTATGGCGGGGGCTGTGCTTAATGCTATTAATACGCGTTTGGATGCCCAGACCATTGCCTATATTTTTGATCATGCTGAAAGTAAGTTGGTAATTGTTGATCGCGAGTTCTCAGCAACAGTCAAGGAAGCATTAGCAATAGCAAAAGTAAAACCTCTAGTTATAGACATTGATGATCCAACTTATGTTGGTGGTGAGCTGATCGGTGAATTGGATTATGAGTCATTACTAGCTAAAGGCAGTTCTGATTACGCTTGGCAGATGCCCGCTGATGAATGGCAGGCTATAAGTTTAAATTATACATCGGGTACGACAGGCAACCCTAAAGGTGTTGTTTATCATCATCGAGGTGCTTATTTAACAGCCATCAATATGTCCTTAGCTTGGGATATGAATAAATATCCCGTGTATATGACGATTGTGCCCATGTTCCATTGTAATGGTTGGTGTTTTACCTGGGCTACAGCTTTGATGGCAGGTGCCAATGTATTTTTGCGTCAGGTGCGCCCAGATATTGTTTTAGACCTGATCAAGCGAGAAAAAGTAACTCACTTTGGTGGCGCACCAATTGTCTTAAATATGATCAATAATGCTGAAGATAAAGACAAACAAGGTATTGATCATCAGATCAAAGTGATGACTGCTGGCGCTGCGCCTCCTGCTGCAGTTATTCAGGCTATGGAAGACATTGGTTTTGATATTACTCATGTCTATGGACTAACAGAAACTTATGGCGCCTGTATTGTTTGTGAGTGGCAGGGTCATAAGTGGAATCATTTGCCCGAGTCAGAGCGAGCTGCACTTAAAGCCCGTCAGGGTGTCAGGACACCTAATCAAGAAGACCATGCGGTAATGAATATTGAAACCATGCAACCGGTACCCAAAGATGGCAAAACCATTGGTGAGATTTGTATGCGCGGAAATATGGTAATGAAAGGTTACCTCAAAAACCCTCAGGCTACTGAAGAAGCCTTTGCTGGTGGGTGGTTCCATTCTGGTGATTTGGCTGTTTGGCATGCAGATGGCTATATGGAAATCAAGGATCGAGCTAAAGATATTATTATTTCTGGTGGTGAGAATATTTCCTCTATTGAGATAGAAAATGTTCTCTATCGACATCCTGCGGTTTTAGAAGCAGCTGTGGTTGCAAGAGCAGATAAAAAGTGGGGTGAAACTCCTTGTGCCTTTGTTTGTCTTAAAGATGATAGGGCAGCCAGTGAAGAAGAAATTATTGCCTTCTGTCGAGACAATATGGCAAGTTTTAAGATACCCAAACATGTGGTTTTTGGTCCTTTGCCAAAAACGGCTACCGGAAAAATTCAAAAATATATGTTACGAGAAATGACACCAGCGTAAAATAATAACGACTAAAAAGTAGACAAGCCTTAATAAAAAGGCTCAAATAATAGTGTGGCTTAATTAATACTGTGGAGCCAGCAAACGACCCACAGCGATTTAGGAAAAACCAAGAACATGGAACAACCATTTGACCTCAGTAGTGTACATGAGCAAGCCAATAAGATGCTGTTGGCTGGCCAGAAAGTAACGGTCAATCAAGTTGCTGATGCATTACAAATAGAACCTTCTGATGCTTTACGCTCTGAACTTGAACGTTGGTGGTTAGAATTAGAGGTGCAAGTGCCTTTTCGTCATTCGGCCCACTATGATTCGCGTCGACCAGAGGTGCCAGATACGGTTTATCAATCGGTGCAAATGATTTGGGAAAATGCCCTTAAGGACGCACGTTTAGAACTAGAGTTGCAAGGCCGTAAGAATGCTGACAATAATAATTCCGAGAGTGGTTTAAGTAGTGAAGATGAGCTTTATCTATTACGCTCACAGATTGGTGTATTAGAAGATTCGAATCAACGCATGCGAACACAATTAACTGAGGGTGAAACCAGTGTTAAAAACCTTGAAGCAGAGCGTGCTATGTTGCGAACTAAGTTGCAGACTGCGGAAGGTAAAGCAAGTGAACTTGAGCGTTCTTTGACCCAAAGTAAGGCTGAGGCAGAACAAGCCCTAGGTAGTCGTGATGAAGCAAAAAAACAACTAGATCAACGTATGAAAGATGAAATCCTTCATCATCAAGAATCTTTGCACAAAATGGAAAGTAAGGTTAATTATTACCGCCATCAGTTAGACAAACTGCGAGATGAATGGGGTAAAAAAGAGAATGCGATGAATATGCGTATTCATGATTTGCAGGCGCAGCTGGCCCGCAACGATGTGGCCATTGATACTCAAGTTAGGCAAATTCGTTCCCAAGACGAGGAACTAAAGCGTTTTCGCGGGGAAATGGCAAACCAGTCACGTAATATGTCTGCCTCCAATACTCAGATCTTAGCGTCAAAAAATCGGCTTAAGCGCTTAGAGGATGAGTTACAACAGAGCGAAGTTGATATTCGAGAAGCTAAAAAGCGGGCACTAGTGGACAAGACAGACTTTGCTCGCCGTGAAACAGATTTACGAAGTTTACTTAAAGACAAAGAGAGAGAGCTCAATGCTGCAACAGTCAAGCTGAATGAAATTCAACGAGTACTTATCGCTCGTGAAGAGGAAATCCGCCGCCTGACTGCTAAGCTCTAGGCTGGTTGGTTATCCACCATCATGGTGGCTGAACCTGTGGTAATCACTTTACCATTAACCAAACACTCGGTTTTTAACTTCACTCTGCACCGACGCACGTTTACTTCTTCCACGGTTACCTTGGCCGTTACCGTATCGCCAATCATAACGGGTGCTTTAAAGCGCAGTTGTTGCTCTAGATAAATGCAACCTGGTCCTGGTAGCTGGGCGCCCAATACAGTAGAAATTAGGCCGCCATTGAGCATGCCATGGGCTATACGCTGTTTAAATGGTGTTTGTGCCGCATATTCAGCATCTATATGGATAGGGTTATTGTCGCCAGTCAGTTGGGCAAAGGTGTCAATATCCTCAGCAGTAACCTGTTTATCAAAAGAGGACTCCATACCGGGGCTAAGTTCTTCTATATAGTATCCGTGTTGCATATTTTGACTCATATTAAATTGGCAGCGTGAATAATACGCACTTGCATCATATTTGTCATCTCTAGTCATAGACATAAAAGCATAAGACTTCAAAGCATAATAAAACTTGTGAGTCAGTATTGCGTTGTTTCTTGGCCAACCCAGACTCTATCGTTAAAATAACGACAAATGTCGATTGCTTATCCAAGGAAATGTTATGCCAGAATATCGCGCACCCCTTGAAGAAATGAATTTTGTTATAGATCAGTTACATGACCTGCCAGGTCTGGCAGCAGCCATTGATAATGAGGATGCTAATGCCGAATTGCTAGCTGCGGTATTAACGGAGTCTGATAAATTAGCCAACCAAGTTTGGTCACCTCTGAATTGGCCTGGGGATCAACAGGGCGTGCAACTGACAGATGCCGGCGTCAAAGTAGCTGATGGCTTTGCCGATGCTTATAAGCAGTATGCAGAAGGGGGCTGGAATAGTTTATGTTTTGATCCTGAGTATGGGGGTCAAGGCTTGCCGTTTAGTTTTTCTATGCCAGTGGCAGAAATGGCACAGGCAGCGAATATGTCCTTGGGCTTGTGCCCATTATTGACAACCGGGGCTATTGAAGCAATTACTGCTCATGCTAGTGAAGCATTAAAGGCAACTTATCTAGAGAAAATGATTGCCGGTGAATGGACTGGCACCATGAACCTCACTGAGCCCCATGCGGGCACAGATTTGGCTTTGTTAAAGTCAACAGCGACGCCAGCAGATGATCATTATTTGATTAAGGGACAGAAAATATTTATTACTTGGGGTGATCACGATATGACAGAAAATATCGTGCATTTAGTGTTGGCGCGGTTACCCGATGCACCTGCAGGTGTTAAGGGCATATCTCTGTTTTTGGTGCCTAAATTTTTGGTCAATGAGGATGGTAGTCTTGGCCAGCGTAATGATGTTTATGCACTTAATGTTGAACATAAAATGGGTATTCATGCCAGCCCCACCTGTGTCATGAGTTATGGCGATAATGGTGGTGCTATTGGCTATTTGGTCGGTGAGCCTCATGCTGGTTTGGCGGCTATGTTTACTATGATGAATAATGCGCGTTTGGTGGTGGGCCTCCAAGGTGTAGCAATAGCAGATCGTGCATATCAACATGCCGTGGCCTATGCCCAAGATCGTGTGCAGTGTATTGCCCCAGGGCGTTCTGAGGTGGGTGCCATTATTCATCATCCGGATGTACGGCGCATGTTAATGACCATGCGTGGCTTAACTGAGGCAGCCCGTGCTATTTGTTACCTAAATGCCAAACATATAGACCTAAGCCATCATGCGGCAACCCCTGAAGCTCGCTCTGCGGCTAATAAATTGGTTGGTTTGCTAACGCCCATAGCCAAAGGTTGGAGTACCGAAGTAGCCCAAGAAATTACCTATCATGGGGTGCAAATTCATGGTGGTATGGGTTTTGTTGAAGAAACTGGGGCTGCTCAATATCAGCGTGATGCGCGTATATTAACGATTTACGAGGGTACCACGGGCATCCAAGCACTTGATCTGGTGGGGCGGAAAACTCTCGGCGATAGTGGTGCGGGTATGGCAAGTTTAATAGTGGCAATGCGTGCCGATGTAAGTGAATATGGTCAAGGTCTAAGCCAACTGCAATTAGACACTATGGTTGCAGGTATTGATGCACTGGAACAGGCGTACCAAAAACTTTTAAGCGAGTCAGCTGAGGATCCCATGTTACCTGGTGCCATTAGCTATGATCTGCTGATGTTAGCAGGTTATGTTTGTGGTGGTTGGCAAATGATGAGGGCTTCAGCCTTGGTTACTAGTCACGATAATCAAGACTTTGCGGCTAATAAGCAGGCTACCTCCGCTTATTATCTGGAGCATCTATTGCCGCGCTTTAAGGGGCATTTGGCATCGATTGAGGTTGGTAGTGAAAGCCTTATGAGTATTGCTCCCGAAGCCATGTAAACCGGTCTAAAGGTACGTAAGTTTAACCTGTGGCCAACCTTTAAGAGACGCCTGCAGTGCGCTTAGATTATCTTCTAAAAGTTTAATTTGTAATAACAGCTGTTGATCATATTGACGGTCGATAATTTCACCACCATGGCGCTGGCAAAGATGTTCGATCTTGCCACTTAAATCATAGGGTAGACTGATAGTGATTTCACAGTCGTTACGTTTTACAACAGTAGGACACTCCGCAATAACCGCTTTGGTGGCATCACTATAGGCACGAACAAGGCCTCCAGTGCCTAATTTAGTGCCACCAAAATAGCGGATAACAACAATACTTACTTCACCGATATTAGCGTGGCTAAGAACCTGTAGCATGGGTCTGCCAGCGGTGCCTGATGGTTCGCCAGCATCACTAAAGCCCCAATAGGTGCTATTTTCTGGCGCCTCGGCTACCACTGCCCAGCAGTGATGGTTGGCGTCTGGATATAACCCTCGCATGGCTTGAAGATGTTGATTACAGGCTTCACGACCTTGAGTGTGGCGGAGATTGGCGATAAACAAACTATTTTTGATAGTTAAACCTACCTCAAGGTCTTGGCCATGGTAATCCGGGAACAGCTCGGCA
>DNNY01000124.1 GCA_003497765.1 Oceanospirillaceae bacterium | reverse complement strand
AAACAAGGCTCAGCATTAAAATATAGGTCTGGGCTTTGCGGCTAGCTTTGAGGAGCAGTCCGTTTAAGGCATAGCTTATATCTTTCATGCTAGTTTCTCCGCAACACGCATAACAGCACTACGGGCCCGCGGGTTTACTTGCACCTCGGCTGCGCCAGGCTTGCGGGCTTTACCGAGTAACTTCAAGCGCCGCTGCAACATATCCTCAGTGACAGGCAAACCAGGAGGTAGATGGGTATCACCCTTGGCTTGTGTGCGCATAAAACGCTTAACAATCCGGTCTTCCAAAGAATGAAAGCTGATAATAACCAGACGCCCACCTGGCTTTAAAACTTCTAGAGCAGCGTCTAAACCATCTTCAAGATCGGCTAGTTCACGATTAATATGAATACGTATGCCTTGAAAGGCTCGAGTGGCAGGGTGCTTACCTTTCTCCCATTTCGGATTAGCTTCACTGATAATGTCAGCCAGTTGTTTGGTTCGTGTCAGAGGTTGTTTGCTACGTTGTTCGACAATAGCTCTTGCCATACGTCTCGAGAATCGTTCTTCGCCATAATGGTAAAGCGCATCAGCAATCTCATCTGCTGCAGCACGATTAAGCCAATCTGCTGCAGACTCACCTTGGTCTGGGTTCATGCGCATATCCAAAGGCCCATCATGCATAAAACTAAAACCACGCTCTGGATCGTCCAGTTGTGGTGATGACACACCGAGGTCTAAAAGAATACCATCGACCTTGCCGAGCCAATTACGCTGGGCAGCAATCTGTTGTAAATTTGCAAAGGATGTTTGGGCAATCTGTAAGCGCTTGTCTGTTGCTGCCATAGCCTTGGCTGCGGTAATAGCTTGTGGGTCTTTATCAAAGGCCTGCAGTTCACCTTGGCTACTTAAGCCTTGTAAAATAAGACTACTATGCCCCCCTCTACCAAAGGTACCGTCTATATAGCAACCGTCAGGGTTGTGAAGCAAAAGCTCTACAGCTTCATCCAACAGAACTGACTTATGTTTGTAATTGTCTGCCATAATTAACGTAACGACTTCAGGTTTAGTTATAGTGATAATTCGTGCAAGGCATCTGGCAGTTCACTAGCCTTACTAGCTATCTGCAGATACTCATCTCGCCGACCATTCCATAAAGGTTCACTCCACAACTCAATTTTTTTTCCTTGACCAAGCAAGATGGCTTTTTTATCCAGTTGTGCATAATCCCTCAACACGGCTGGCAAGAGAATACGGCCATTGCCATCGAGTTCAACATCAGTAGCATGACCAATCAATAAACGCTGAATACGTCGAGCTTCAGGATTGAAACTGGGTAGCTGTTCAAGCTTAGCCTGAATAAGCTCCCATTCCGGTAAGGGATAAATCATTAGACAGGCTTCTTCCGTGTCGATGGTAATAACCAACTTGCCTGCAGAGACAAGGGTACACATATCACGAAAGCGCATAGGCATAGCCATACGACCTTTCGCATCTATGTTTATTGTCACTGCACCACGAAACATAAAAGTTACCTTTTTAAGCCTAGAAATGGGCAATAAAACCACTTTAACCCACTTTTCTCCACTATCAGAGTTTATTCATGGTGGGGCAATATTGCAAGTAATTGAGCAAATTTATTGTGTAAAGAAATTGCCCCATAAAATCGTGGACCAATGGCTTTATTTGAGAGGTGATTTACCTAGCATATGGCCTGAAGGTTAGGTGAAGAAGTTGCCGCAAAGCTATGGTTTTTATTTCCGGTTTTTAGAACTAACTTTTGTCCAATTAAATAAGCTAAAGAGCTCATTATTGATCATGGCAAATCTGGCTTTATCAGCAAACTATGACCATGTAACTTAAGCCATTGTTTGGCCTCAGCATAGTCTGGACAATAATCAGACACCATCTGCCAAAACTGGCGGCCATGGTGCATAAACCGCAAGTGACACATTTCATGTACCACAACATAGTCAAACACATACTCAGGTGCCATGACCAAAGGCCAATTAAACTTTAATTCACCATTACTGGAACAACTGCCCCACTGCGAACGAAAACGCCTAACCTGAATTAGGCTTGGGCATTTATTTAAATCAGCACCCATGGCCTGTTGCCAATAGGCTACTTTCGCTTGCGCTAATGCCAAGGCCTCAGTTTTGTACCAGTTTTCTAGTAAGCGCCATTGGCAAGCCTTACTTGCCTGACGTGAGGTGACAGTCATGATTAGTTGCGTTGCCGTAGGCATAATTTGATGGTGCCGGGAGGTTTTAAGGACGAGCTCTAACTGTTTGCCACGCAAAGGCCATAATGCGCCTGACTCAAGCTTGCGTTGAGGTGGCTTGGCAACAGCCAACTGCTCAGCCTGCTTAGTTGCAAGCCATTCTGCTCGTTCTAACACCATGGCGATGAGTATATCTTCTGCAAGCCCATAAGGAACTTGCAGAGTAATCAACCCACGCTGTACTTTAAAGCCAATTGTTCGTCTGCGCCTGCTCACCTTGACGCAACACTCAAGCTGCCCAAGACGCCAGACTGGAATGGGCTGAGTAATAGCGTTAGAAGCGATTAAAAATCTAGGCATAGCTGAGTACAAGCAACGTTTATGATTGCAGGAGAAGAAGTGAAAGTCCGCCGTAAGCCGGGTTCTGTCATGGACAGCCATTCATCTAGTATTTGCGTCACCACAAATCTCAAGCGACCTACCCGGTTCCAGCGCGGGTCACGCCTATAGGAACCCTATTTGGTCTTGCTCCAGGTGGGGTTTACCATGCCGCTAAATGTTACCATTAGCGCGGTGCGCTCTTACCACACCCTTTCACCCTTACCGCCCGCTATAAAGCGGGGTTGGCGGGATACTTTCTGTTGCACTCGCGGTGGGTGTGTACACAT
>DNNY01000206.1:454-3119 GCA_003497765.1 Oceanospirillaceae bacterium | reverse complement strand
CCAATAACTAATACCCGCTGCTCTGATATGGGGCGGTAACTAATACGCTCAATTTGCGCTATAGCATGCAAAGCTGTCGCCGTGGGCTCAGTTAAGCTAGCAATCCAAGGTTCTATAGGTTGCTTTGGGATAATTAGACTGGCGCGATTTACTACCACATATTCGGCATAGGCACCGGCTAAATACATGCCAATAAGCTCACGCTCGGCACAAAGATTGGTACGACCGGATAAGCAATGATTACATTGACCACAATTTAGTAATGGATTAACTACCACCAATTGACCGTCTAATTCACCACCCACCACATATCCAGATACCTCATGGCCTAAAATTAATGGCGGCACACGCCTTTCATCCAAACCGTGATAAGCATGCATATCAGAGCCACAAATGGCCGTCGCAGCTACCTTAAGCAAAACCTCATCGGGGCCCGGTTCTGGTTTTGGCTCATCTCGATATTGCATAACTTGTGTATCGGTATAAACAAGTGCTTTCATCATCAGTTCCTCCGGCTAACAATCAGTGCCCTTTTACTTCGCAGTAAAACCACCGTCCACATAAATAACCTGACCAGTAATATAATCTGCTGCGCGGCTAGCTAAAAAGACTGTAATACCATCAAGGTCTTGTAGGTCACCATTGCGCCCTATGGCTGTCTGTTTAGCTAACTTCTCAACTATTTCAGGACTGTCAAACACAGCTTGCGTTAAACCCGTATGGAAAAAGCCCGGTGCAATCGCATTACAACCAACCCCACTAGCTGACCAAGCCTCAGCCATAGCTCTGGTTAATTGGGCTACGGCACCTTTTGAAGCGCCATAGGCAATGCCATTAGTTAATGCTCTTGCAGATTGCAAGGACGCAACATTAATAATCCTGCCCCAGCCTCTAGCTTGCATAGCTGGCACTAACTTTTGCGCCAACATAAAAGGCACTTTTACATTTAATATTTGAGTTATATCCCAGCTTTCACTAGTTACTTGCTCAGCCGCTTGACGAAGATTAACCCCCGCTGTATTACACAGAATATCTATTTGGCCATAGCAGGACTGCGCCTGTTCAACGACACTGTCCCACTGCTGCTCATCAAGTAAATCAGCGGCAATATAGCTAGCCTTAATATCCTTATCTGCAAGCTCTGCCTGCAATGCCTTCAAACTATCTTCACTGCGTGCCACCAAAACTAGGCGAGCGCCAGCAGATCCAAGCGCCCGGGCTTGCTGGGCACCGATACCCGATGAGGCACCCGTTATTAGGGCTACCTTATCGTGCAGACTAAAAGCTTCTAGGGCATTAGTGACCAAGATCAAACTCCTCGTTCGGGAAGTATTTATGCAAACGATCATCACCAGAACGTGCATGGCCTTCCATACCTTCTAAACGGGAGATACGTGCTGCTGCTGCACCCACTTCACGGTTAGCTTCTTTGGTCATACGCTGAGTAGTACAAGTTTTGATAAATTTACCCACAGACAGGCCACCAGTATAACGGGCAGCGCCTTTGGTCGGTAAAATATGGTTGGTGCCAGAACACTTATCACCATAGGTAACCGTGGTTTCCTCACCCACAAATAGAGAACCATAGTTAGATAAATTATCTACCCACCAATCTAGGTCTTCACATTGCACTTCCAAATGTTCAGCAGCGTATTCGTCACTGACCTTTACCGCTTCTTCACGGGTATCACATACCACCACTTCGGCATAATCTGCCCAGGCACTGCGTGCAGCTGAGCGTGATGGTTCAGGCATATCTTCAATCAAAGTCGGTACAATCTCGATCACTTTATTGGCTAATTCTAGATCTAAACTGATTAACCACATCGGGGAGTCCGGGCCATGCTCACCTTGCCCAACCAAATCACTCGCCACGATACGTGGATCCGCACTTGCATCTGCCAATACACCAATTTCAGTTGGGCCGGCAAACATATCAATGCCCACACGACCAAACAACATACGCTTCGCTTCTGCGACAAAGCGGTTACCTGGGCCAGCCAAGACATCGGCAGGACGCCCAGTAAATAAGCCAAAGGCCATAGCCGCAATACCTTGCACACCACCCAAAGCCAGTATAGTGTCCGCACCGCTATAGTCAGCTGTATACAATATAGCATCGTTCACACCACCACCTGGCTTAGGTGGAGAACAAGCGATAACATGGTTTACCCCTGCTGCTTTCGCTGTCGCTACAGACATAACTGCGGAAGCAACATGAGAGTAACGGCCGCCAGGAATATAACAACCGGCTGTTTGCACAGGGATTTGTTTTTGACCAACCCATAAACCAGGGGATAATTCCACCTCGAAGTCTATTAAGGCTTGGCGTTGATACTGGGCAAACTTAGAAACCCGCTCATGGGCAAAGCGAATATCGTCTTTAACACGTTGTGAAAGTCTTTCACCAGCTGCATCAATTTCGTCGCGAGTGACCACAATATTACCGTCAAACTTATCTAAGTCATGGGCATACTGGGCACATCTTTCTTCGCCACCCTGTTCGATATTTGCCAGCATCTCCGACACAATAGCTCGCGTATTATCTTCACCTGTAGCTGGAGATCTTGCTGCTCGCTTTACATAATTAATGGCCATATTGATCACCTAAACTATTGAAGTTAGTCCTGCAAGAACACGACGAATGTATGCGCTTACATTTTAT
>DNNY01000206.1:0-148 GCA_003497765.1 Oceanospirillaceae bacterium | reverse complement strand
AAAATGTAAGCGCATACATTTTATCAAAAAGAAGCCGTTTTTTGACAAAAATTAAATATACGCGTCATTTGAAATGAACACAATAAGCCAATTTCGTTAGGTCATTAGGGCCAATTTTAATAACTTGTCTTAGTCCTAACCTGCTTAT
>DNNY01000135.1 GCA_003497765.1 Oceanospirillaceae bacterium | reverse complement strand
GGTCGATCACCCAACAAACTCTGTAAATTTGCCCGTGCCATATATTTGCTGACTTTGCGGGCTTGGGGGCTTAACTGATTACCAGACTGCAATTCCAATAAAATAGCACCAGAAATACTTACTACCCCAGCTGGCGGCGTTACTAATAATTCACTCACCCCTTGCAAAGGCGTGAACTGATACAGGGCTTCTGCCTTCACAGGTGTCTTGCTTAACAGGTCATAGGTTAGATCAACGTGATAACCCAACTCCATTAACATACGAGACTCAAAACCACGTAAAACTGGCTCTATATCAGCTAAATTTTGCAACTCACTTAAACCAGCTTGATAGTATGCGAATAATTCTGGATAGGGGTCAGCAATGGGTAATAAACGTAACACCAATTCATTAATATACATACCACTATAAAGGGCTTCCCCTTGCAAGCTTAAGGGGACACCAGCAGCTTCCAGATTATGCAATAAACGCATCTCCCCGCGGCCACCAAAACTTAATTGTAGAGGCTGAAAAGGCTGCAATAAAGACCGCTTAGCTGGCTGTTTACCCCGAGCCTTTCTTGCCCCCTTAGCCATAAGCGTTTGGCGGCCAGAATACATACACCAAGTATCAACAATTAGGCTGGTATCACGAAATGGCCGACAATGCAGAACGTAAGCAGGTTGAAGTTGGCCAGCATCAAACACGATTTACTCCAAGCCGTCGTAACCCAGACTTTGCAAAGCCCGTTCATCATCGGACCAGCCACTTTTTACCTTCACCCAGAGGTTAAGCATTACCTTGGTATCAAACATGGACTCCATATCGATACGGGCATCACGGCCAATCTGTTTGATACGCTCACCCTTATCACCGATAAGAATACGCTTTTGGCCCTTACGTTCAACCAAAATCAAAGCACTAATATGCAAGACCCGACCATCATGGCCAAATTCTTCAATTTCCACGGTCATTTGGTAAGGCAGCTCATCACCCAATTGCCGCATAATCTTCTCGCGTACTAATTCAGCAGCAATAAAACGTGAGCTGCGGTCGGTAATTTGATCCTCAGGAAAGAAATGAGCACTTTGTGGCAAATGCCTCAGTACCGCTTCTTCGACCCGCTCCACATGCTTGCCATGTTTGGCGGCAATGGGCACTAAAGTGGCCGTAGGTAGCTTTTCTTGTACCATCTGTAAAAAGGGCAATAAGTCGGCCTTATCGTCTAAAATATCAATCTTATTGATCGCCACGATTACCGGGCATTGCACATGCCTAACTTTTTCAAACACATGCTCATCAGCCTGATTCCAAGCTGTTCTATCCAGCACAAATACCACCGCATCAACATCTTTTAAGGCACTAGCAGCGGCCTTATTCATATAACGGTTGATGGCCTTATCATTCTGATCAATATGTAGACCTGGTGTATCGACATATACAACTTGCACATCACCAGTAGTTTTAATACCCAAGATCTGATGGCGAGTAGTCTGAGGTCGACGGGAGGTAATACTGATTTTTTGCCCAAGAATATAATTTAACAGGGTCGACTTACCGACATTAGGGCGCCCTACTATAGCCACATAACCGGATTGTTGAGTTGACTCAGCTTCCTTATCAAGCCACTGCATAAGGTCACTCATGAACGCTCCTGCGCAATAGTTTGCTCTAGTATCTTTAAGGCTTGGGCAGCGGCTCTTTGTTCGCCAATACGGCGACTTGTTGCCTCCGCTTGGGTCGCGATAGCAAACATTTCTACCTGGCACGACATCACAAACATTTGCTCATGGTCATTGCCCTTGACTTGAATTAATTCATATACTGGCAAAGCTTGTTTATGGGCCTGCAGAAATTCCTGCAAACGGGTCTTGGCATCCTTCTGATTAGTATGCAAATCTAAGCTACGCAAACGCGATGCAAACCAGTCTAAAATCCGTTGCTCACACACTGAAATATCACTATCTAAGTAGATAGCACCGATAATTGATTCCACGGCATCGGCTAAAATAGATTCTCGTCGCTGACCGCCACTTTTACGCTCGCCAGCGCCCAAACGCAGACACTCACCTACTTGAAGTTCCTTGCCTACTTCCGCCAAAGTAACGCCTTTGACTAAGCCCGCCCGTAAGCGACTCATTTGCCCTTCTTTAGCCATGGGGAACTGCCGATACAGGGCTTCGGCAATCACAAAGTTCACTATAGAATCGCCAAGAAACTCCAAGCGCTCATTGTTCTTTGGACCCAAAGAACGATGGCTTAAGGCCAGCTGCAATAAAGCTTGATCTTTAAACTGATACCCCAAACGATCCATAAGGGCTTGTAGGGCTTGCTCTTTAGCATGCTTATTTGGCGCTATCATAGGCCTACTCGATTCCACCTACGGTGCTAAAGTTTGGCAGACTAAAGAAGTTATCCCAATGCATCCACACTGCTACTGCTTTACCAACAATCAGTTCTTCCTTAACCATACCCCAGCTTCGACTATCGTTACTGCCATCTCGGTTATCACCAATCATAAAATAGCTATCTGCTGGGACTTCTGTGGTCCAATTTAGGCCTTGGCCAGGTTTGTTCCATAACAAGTGGTTAGTTTCACCCAAAGTCTCTCTCATAATAATATGACCAGTAATATCCATACCCACATATTCCTGTGGTACGGGCTTATCATTAATAAATAATTGTTTGTTAATGTAGGTTACTTTATCACCCGGCACACCTATCACACGCTTGATAAATTTGATGGACTCATCGCGGGGGAATTTAAATACCATTACATCACCGCGCTGGGGTTCATTCAGCGATAACACTTTGGTGCCAGTGACCGGCAAACGTAAACCATAGGTGTATTTATTAACGATTATAAAATCACCTACTTTTAAAGTAGGTAACATTGAGCCTGAAGGTATTTGATAAGGCTCAAAGAAAAAACTACGGAAGATCAAAACCACAGCCAATATAGGGAAAAAGGAGCGACTGTATTCGGCTAACAGTGGCTCTTTAGCCTCTGCCAAGGGGCTATTCTCAGGTAATTGGCCACCCGCTGTAGCAACGGCCTCATTGAGACGACGCAGGCGTTTTGGCTTCCACCAGATCAACTCGATGGCCCAGCCCAAACCAGTAATCAAACAACCGATTACCAAAACCAATTCAAAATCAAAACCCATATCTTTCTCCAGTTGCTTTAAGCAACCTACTAATTATCCACTTTTAGCACTGCTAGGAAGGCATCCTGAGGGATTTCCACACTACCTACCTGCTTCATTCGTTTCTTACCTTCTTTTTGCTTAGCCAGCAACTTCTTCTTCCGACTTACATCACCACCATAACATTTGGCTGTCACATTTTTACGCAAGGCTTTGACCGTAGTACGGGAAATAATCTGCCCACCGATAGCCGCCTGAATCGCCACATCAAACATTTGCCGTGGGATTAGCTCTTTCATCTTCTCACATAAAGCCCGACCACGCCCCTGAGCATTATCACGATGCATAATCACCGCCAAAGCATCAACCCGATCACCATTGATAAGAATATCTAAACGAACTAACTTCGCCGCTTCAAAACGCACAAAATTATATTCTAAGGAAGCATAACCACGACTCACAGATTTGAGGCGATCAAAGAAATCCAATACTACTTCGCTCATAGGCATATCATAGGTTATGGCAACTTGCGTGGCCATAAACTGCATATTTTTTTGTATCCCACGCTTTTCAATACATAAGCTAATAACATTACCAAGATGCTCTTGTGGCACCAGTATATTGGCTTCTACAATAGGCTCACGCATTTCATTAACCCGACCCATATCGGGCAACTTCGAGGGGTTATCAACGTAGATAATCTCGCCATTATTGAGTTCTAGCTCATAGACCACCGTGGGGGCAGTAGTAAGTAGGTCAAGATTGTATTCTCGCTCCAACCGCTCTTGGATAATCTCCATATGCAGCATACCTAGGAATCCACAACGGAAACCAAAGCCTAGGGCATCAGAACTTTCTGGTTCATAGAATAAAGACGCATCATTAAGGCTTAATTTAGCCAAGGCTTCACGAAAATCCTCATAGTCATCAGAGTTGGTGGGGAACAGACCCGCATAAACCTGTGGTTTAACCTTCTTAAAGCCGGGCAAACTTTCCGTGTCAGCGGTTTTTACATGAGTTAGGGTATCACCCACTGGGGCGCCATGAATATCTTTGATACCTGCCACAACATAACCAACTTCGCCAGCTTTTAGAATACCTGTTGATCGCCGTTTTGGCGTAAAAATACCCAGATCATCAATGCCATAATTTATACCCGTCGATTTGACAATAATCTTGTCTTTTTTTCGCAAGGTACCTTGTTTAATTCGCACTAGGGACACAACGCCTAGGTAATTATCAAACCAAGAGTCAATAATTAGCGCCTGTAGAGGCGCATCTTCGTCACCCTCTGGTGCAGGTATAAGCTCCACTAGTTGGTCTAAAACATCTTCAATACCCAAACCAGTCTTAGCTGATGCTGCGACGGCATGTGTGGCATCAATGCCAATAACTTCTTCGATTTCCTGTTTTACGCGATCTGGTTCTGCTTGAGGCAAATCCATCTTATTCAGCACAGGCACCACTTCCAAGCCTTGCTCGATGGCGGTATAGCAATTAGCCACTGACTGTGCTTCTACACCTTGGGCAGCATCCACGACTAATAAAGCACCTTCACAGGCTTCCAAAGAGCGGGACACCTCATAGGAAAAGTCAACATGGCCAGGGGTGTCAATAAAATTTAGCTGGTAAGTCTCACCATCTTTGGCCGTGTAATTCAGAGTCACACTTTGGGCTTTAATGGTAATACCACGTTCCCGCTCAATATCCATTGAGTCAAGCACCTGCTGGGCCATCTCCCTCTCACTTAAGCCACCACATAGCTGGATAAAACGGTCGGCAATAGTGGATTTACCATGATCAATATGGGCAATTATGGAAAAATTACGAATATTCGGATTGATGGCCATGCAGGTTTCCTGACGATTTATATGGGCTCTTGCCTAAATCTTCTGTGACTCAAAATTAACACGCCCCTAGCTAGGCTTATTAGCCTACTAACAGTCGCTATTATAAGGGGCAAGATTGTACAGTAAAGCCACCCTTACCACCACCAAAAGGTGGCTTTCCGGGGCCTTTAGAACTCTCACTCCAGCATAAAACAATGGTTATAAGCTTAGCAGCTTACAACCATTGTTTTGACTAGAGTGAGTGCGAGATAAGGCTAGTCTTCAAGCCTAAAGGCTTGATACATAGAACGCCCATTGCGGACAATTCGAATAGCAATTGAACGCTGACTTGGGAGGGCATCAGCTAACCTTGCAAACTGCTTGGGACCAGTCACGCGACGATTCGCAATGCTAGTCACAATATCCCCAACACGCAAACCTAAATCTACTGGTGCATCTTTATCCACCTCAGTAACTAAAACGCCATAGCGTAAGCGCAGCTCATTTGCCATCTCTGGATCTAGAGGTAACACAGTCAAACCAAGACGCTCAATATAAACATCCTTGGTTTGCGCCCTTTCTTCAGCCTTAGCTTCAGCTACAGCCAAACTACCAATAGTCACCTCTAACTCTTTGGTATCGCCATCACGAATCAAAGTTAGCATCACTTCAGAACCGGGCTGCAGAGCACCCACATGATGAATGACTTGACCATATTTAATAACCCTTTGGCCATCAACATAGGTAATAATATCACCAGCCATTAAGCCAGCCGCTTCAGCCGGGCTGTCTTCCAGTACCTCATTAACAAGTGCCCCGACGGCTTTATCTAAGCCAAATGATTCTGCTAGTGCTTGGCTTACTTCCTGAATACGTACCCCTAACCAACCGCGATTTACTTCGCCATTATCACGTAGTTGGCTAACAATATTGGTGGCCATATTACTTGGAACAGCAAAGCTTAAGCCCATAAAACCACCAGAACGAGTATAAATCTGTGAATTTATACCTACCACTTCACCAGCTAAATTAAATAAGGGCCCACCAGAATTACCTGGATTGATGGCTACATCAGTTTGGATAAAAGGTACATAAGCTTCCGAGCGCAAACCACGCCCCTTGGCACTAACAATGCCCGCTGTTACCGAATAATCAAAGCCAAAGGGTGAGCCAATAGCTAATACCCACTCGCCCACTTTTAAATTGTCCGAATCAGCCATCACTAGGTAGGGCAAATCATCTGCATCAATTTTTAGCAAAGCCAAATCAGAACGCTCATCACTGCCAATAAGTTCAGCAGATAATTGTCTCCTATCGTTTAAGCTAACCAATATCTCGTCAGCCCTATCAATAACATGGTGATTGGTCAGAATATAGCCATCGTCACTAATCAAAAATCCAGAACCCGTTGATTGTGGTAAAGAACGTGGTTGCCCCTGTCCTTGGGGTTGGTCATCTGGGGTAGGTGGGGTTTGATAATCAAAGAAATAACGCAACATCTCGGGGATCTGTTGATTACCTGATCCGCCCCATGGCGACATAGCTTGGCGCTGAGCAACTTCCCGAGTGGTACTAATATTGACTACCGCAGGTGCGGCTGACTCAACCAACTCAGTAAAATCAGGTAATGAACTGGCTACAGCGGGTCGACTTACAAGCAATAGTAGAGCGAAAGCACCTACCACAGATAAACGTATAGTTTGCTGGATCATATTTCTTCCTCTTATGCGCTAAAAACTGATAAAGCATAAATGCCGAAGGGATATTATTGGGATGAATTACACAAAAATTAACTTTCTTTACATAGCTTTGCACTAAACCATAAGGGACAATAGAAAGCAGGCAAATAAATAGTATTAATTATCAGATTTAGTTGCATCAGCCACAATATGGGGCTGCCACTGAGCATCTTGCTGCAGTGCATGCATGCGACGTCGCATAAGAAGTATACCCACGCCCAGGCCGAGCAGACCCGAAATAGCTATAGCGGCCTCACTTTGCAATGAAGTTTGAGCCATAAAAGCGCCTAGCAACATGCACAGCAAAGGTACTAGAAATACCCACAAGCTGGCCTGAATAAAAGTACTTTGCGGAATAGCCACCCGCACTTCCTGGCCTACCTGTAGAGACAGACTGTCGGGCTTATCTAGTTCAATTTGAGAACGCGTACAGTTAGAAGCTTGATTTAACAGACGCTGACCACAACCCGCTTTCATAGAACACTGCTGACAGGTATTTAACTTAATAGTAGAAAGGGTCACCATGCCATCTTTTAGGTCAACCACCGTAGCTGGTTGTTGGACATAGGCTGCTTCTGTATTCGAAGAAGGATTACTCATCATTATTGCGAGGTATTAACTACCACAGATGCTGCCACTTGCTCTGCGTCGGCCAAAGGCAAACCGCCCACAAAGGTGACAAATAATTCATCACCAGCCACATCTAAGGACTGACCAAGAACCAGATCTTGGGCAACATAGGCATGACCTTCGGCAATAGTACGTCCCATTAGGGGCTCAACATAAATTGTGAATTCACTATTACCGTTACTAAAGATAAACATTTCACGCTGCAGAGCATCAAATTCTTCTAGCTGGTGTTTCACCAGCACAAAACCCTGAGGTAAATCTGATATAGACCACAAAGCATCTTTACTATCAATGGCCATAACACCATTAAGTTGTTGATCTTGTACTTCTGGGGTAACAGATATCACACCAGAATCAATACTAACTTGCTCAAATTGACTATTAAACTGACCTGGTTCTAACAAGACAATTCCTGACTCATCAACTATATCAGCTTGACTAACTAAAGTAGCTTGTTGCACACCTAAAATCATCATCATGGTGGCACTAGCAGCAATAGCAAAACCACCAACAGGCTTCCAGAAGTTCCAAGTTGGTGCTACTTTGGCGCCTAACTGAGAAGTCTCTTCTGCCACCGCACTACGCACCTTGTCGGCAAGTTCAGTATCCAAAGAAAGAGGTTGTGTTTGGCGCTTTAATAAACCACTAACCAATTGGTAGCGCTGCCATTGATCTCGAACAGCAGGCTCATCTTCAGTTGCTTTAAGAACCCTTTGCAGCTCAATTTGCTGGGCTTCATTATCAACCATAGCGCTAATTGATTCGCGCATTTGTTCAGCAAGCAATGATGTTTCAGTCACTAGCATTTCCTTAGTTTATAACACCTTAAGCAAGGTCTTATATGATCAGATTACAGACTTTGACGCCAAATATTGGCAACAGTTCAATGATTTTTTTGTTTTCTTTTTTTAAAGCTTAAATCCCGCTCTATCTAGTTCGTCAAGCTTACATATATTTAGCAACCACTTTATCAATGGCCTCACGCGCACGAAATATACGCGATCGCACCGTCCCTACAGGACAATCCATGACTTCAGCAATTTGTTCATAACTTAAACCTTCAAATTCACGCAATGATAAGGCTGTTTTCAGATCATCAGGCAAACTTTCAAGGGTGGCAAATACTTTTTCCTGCAATTCATCCCTAGCTAACAAATTATCTGGAGTTTCGGCATCGGTCATAGCCTCAGCAAAACCATAATCGGCTTGCTCATCAACACCCACATCTTGATCAGGTGGTCTGCGCCCTTTAGCAACCAGATAATTTTTGGCCGTGTTAATCGCAATACGGTAAAGCCATGTATAAAACTGGCTATCACCACGGAATTTTTGCAGTGCGCGATAGGCTTTAATAAAAGCCTCTTGGCTAACATCCATGGCCTCATGCTGATCTTTAACGTAACGGCCTACCAAGCTGATTATCTTATGCTGATATTTGAGTACTAATAAATCAAAGGCACGCTTATCCCCCGCTTTTACACGTTCTACTAGTTGCTGGTCAGTGTATTGGGAATCGGACAAGGTCCTTCCTTACTTGTTGGCTGAGAATGCTTAATTTAGTTCACCTAGGACATGAACTAAAGCATAAGGTTGATATGCCTAGGATACAATATACAAAAGTCCATATAAAGTGGCTATAATAGCTTTCGTTTCAACGCAGGCAATTTTGCCTAATCCAATAACCAAGTGTAATTGGTGATCTTCCCCATGCAACAACAATTTGATTATGATGTTCTCGTCATTGGCTCAGGTGCCGCTGGTCTGAGTTTGGCCTTACAATTACCAAAAGATAAAAAAGTAGCCATTCTCAGCAAACGCGAACTCGATGCCGGTTCATCTGCCCACGCGCAAGGTGGTATTGCGGCGGTATTGGACCCGACAGATGATATCCAAAACCATATCCGGGACACCATCGAAGCGGGAGCTAAGTTAGGCAATAGCGAAGCCGTGCGCTTTACCGTTGAAAACGCCAAGCAAAGTATTGATTGGTTAATTGCTCAG
>DNNY01000042.1 GCA_003497765.1 Oceanospirillaceae bacterium | reverse complement strand
AAGTAGGCTTCTTGCATTTATCTCTCCTTCACATAAGGCTTACCAATCGCCTTAGGTGGAATGGCCTTGCCAATAAAGCCAGCTAATAATATAACTGTTAATAAATAAGGAACTGCCTCAATAATTTGTACTGGAATAACCCCCACAACAGGTAGTTGCACCCCTTCTATGCGCATGGCAAAGGCTTGCAAGAAACCAAATAATAAACATGCCATTAATACTGTTACAGGGCGCCATTTACCAAAAATCAATGCCGCTAAAGCTATATACCCAGCGCCAGCCGTCATATCACGGGTAAACTGTGCATTATGAGCAATGGCAATATAAGTACCAGCAATACCACATAGCACACCACCAATCATTACCGCCCGATAGCGTAGACCATTAACCGATATGCCTGCTGTATCAACAGCCGTAGGATTTTCGCCTACAGCTCTTAAACGCAAACCAAAACGGGTATGAAATAATACCCACCAAACAATGGGCACTAGAGCAAAGGCAGCATAAACTAAGATATTGTGGCCAGATAGCAGCTCTTTAAAAAGAGACCCTATAAGGGGCACATTTTGCATTAATTCAGCACCGGGTAAATCTATCGACAAGAAGCGACCATCTCCTGATAAAGACGGTGTTTGTCCACCCTGACGGAACCAAGTCAAACCTAAAATTATGGTAAGGCCAGAAACCAAAATATTAAGGGCTACGCCACTAACAATTTGATCCCCCTTGTGCGTTATGGTGGCAAAACCATGTACCAAGGCAAGACATAGTGAAATAAACACCGCCACTAATAATGCTAACCATGGTGAACCCGTAAAATGCGCGACGCTAGCAGAGGCAAAACATGCCGCTAACATTTTGCCTTCTAAACCAATATCAACAACGCCTGAGCGTTCGCTAAATAAGCCCGCCATAGCTGCTAAGACTAGGGGTGTAGATAAACGAATAGTCGCATCTAAGGTTAACAAGATTGTCATCCACATGTCGTTCAAAGTTGTTACCTCACTCATGAGCGCACCTCCTGTACTGGTGCCAGCCAACGTATTAAGGTTGGTTTATACATATATTCAAGGGCACCACAGAAAAGAATCACAAGGCCTTGCATAACAACAACGATATCGCGGGAAATATTACTCCATTCAAAAGCTAGCTCGGCGCCACCTTGATATAAGGTACCAAACAGTAGTGCAGCGATAACAATACCGAAGGGATGATTTCGCCCCATCAACGCCACTGCAATACCACCAAAGCCATAGCCAAGATGAAAATTCATAATAATACGATGGTGGTAACCTATGAGTTCATTAATGCCCACCAAACCTGCCAAAGCACCTGAAATACACATAGCAACGACAATAATTTTCTTTTGATTGATACCACCGTAAACGGCCGCATGAGGATTAAGCCCAGTAACTCGTATGGCATAACCCCAGCGTGTATGCCAAAGGAAAAACCACACCAAGAAGCACATAGCTAAAGCTAAAAGTATAGAAAGGTTGAGCGGTGAACGTTCCATCTCAATTCCAAAAGCCGGCAAAATATCATGCACAAATGGTAACCAAGCATTGTCTGGGAAAAGCACCGTTTGCGGTGTCATTTGCCCTGGTTCACGGAGCACTTTAACCAACAGATAAACCATTAAGGTTGCTGCCAAAAAGTTAAACATAATTGTGGTAATTACGATGTGACTGCCACGATAAGCCTGCAAATAACCAGGTACCGAGGCCCAAGCCCCACCGAAAATCATGGCACCTAAAATACTCGCTGGAATCATTAGCCACGGGCTTAACTCAGGGAACAACATAAACACGGCTAAACCAGCACCTAAACCACCAATGTAAGCCTGACCTTCACCACCAATATTAAATAAACCAGCATGAAAAGCGACAGCAACAGCTAAGCCAGTAAAGATAAAGTTGGTTGTGTAATAGAAGGTATAACCAATACCTTCACCATAGCCAAAAGCACCATAAAGTAATGTCTCTGCAGCTTCCAGAGGATTTACACCAATCAGCAGAAATAATACAGCTGTGGCAGCAAAAGCTGTGAGCACGTTAAGTAAAGGCAATAAAAGGCCGTTTATCCAAGCTAAACGGGTATCTCGCTTCATGACTGTCCCTCCCCTGAAGCTATAGATTGCAGAGGGTCATAAGCTTGCTGTGCATTCGCCATTAACATGCCCAATGTACGCTCATCTGCTTTTGCAGCCTCCATCTGACCAGTGATTTCACCATCGCATAAAACCATTATGCGATCACTCAGGGAGAGAATTTCCTCTAATTCCACAGATACAAGTAATACCGCCTTGCCAGCAGCGCGCATAGCTAGAATTTTTTGATGAATAAATTCAATTGCGCCTACATCGACACCACGCGTTGGTTGCCCTATTAATAACACCTCAGGGTCATGTTCCATTTCCCGAGCCAGAATCAGTTTCTGTTGATTGCCACCAGAGAAATTGGCCGATTTAAGTTCCACATCGTCAGGACGTACATCAAAGGCTTGCATTAGTTCAGCACAACGCTCTTTGCCTAGGGCTGGTTTTAACCATGGGCCATTACTTAATTCACTATCTGTGTGATAGCCTAAAATAGCTGTTTCAGCAGCACGAAATTGCATCACCATACCTTGTTTATGACGATCTTCTGGCACATGTGCCATACCCATAGTGCGCATTTTGGCAGGGTTAGCTTGTTTCTTAGCGGAAAAGGTTTGACCCTTGATTTGAATTGATCCCTCTTGGATAGGCGTTATACCCGATAACACCTCAAGTAATTCGCTTTGGCCATTGCCTGATACACCGGCTACCCCTAAAACTTCTCCAGCACGGATATCAAAATTAATACGTTTTAAGCGAGGCACACCTTGGCTATCTGTCCAATTCAGGTGTTTAACACTAAGCAGAACATCGCCTGCTTCAACTTGTTCTTTATTGACATTAAATAATACTTTGCGACCCACCATATGCTCAGCAAGTTGGCTTTCACTGGTCATTAGTGTCTCTAGATGGGCCACCATTGCCCCTCTACGCATAACAGAAACGGTATCCGTTACTGCCATAATTTCACGTAGTTTATGGGTGATGAGAATAATGGTTACACCTTGTGCCTTTAGGGCTGCAAAAATCTTAAATAACTCATCTGTTTCTTGCGGAGTCAATACGCCTGTTGGTTCATCAAGTATGAGTATTTTAGCGCCTTTATACAGGGCTTTAAGAATCTCTACCCGTTGCTGCAAGCCCACTGATAAACTATCTACGGTAGCATCCAAATTGACTTCTAAGCCATATTTTTCTTCCAGCTCTTTTAGACTTTGCCTAGCTGCTTGCAGGCCTTCAGCTAAAAGTTGACCGCCTTCAGCACCTAAAATTACATTTTCTAATACAGTAAAATTATCAACCAACATAAAATGTTGGTGTACCATACCTATACCCGCAGCGATCGCTTCATGGGAATCAGTAAACTGATATTCATTACCAAATATCTTGATACTGCCTGAGTCAGCTTGATAAAAGCCGTATAAAATACTCATTAAGGTTGACTTACCAGCGCCATTTTCACCCACAATACCATGTATGCTGCCCGTCTCTACTTGCAGGTTTACATGATCATTGGCATGAACAGCGCCAAAGCGCTTGTCAATATCTTGCAGCTCTATGGCGAAATTCATAAGACTGTCCTTATAGCTAAATTCAACTGTCAGGGAAGGCCTGAAAATTTAAAAAATATTCATCAAATGGGGTACAAACAACCCCTCCAAACTAAACAAATTAGTTTTACTAGAGTCCCGACATAAGATTTATCAAAATGACGAATAGTTGAGAAAATCTCCCAAAACAGGTGGTAAATTAACTACCTGTTTCGGGAAGATAGATCTTAGACTAGTA
The DNA here is from genome assembly GCA_003497765.1 of Oceanospirillaceae bacterium. GTDB lineage: Bacteria > Pseudomonadota > Gammaproteobacteria > Pseudomonadales > Balneatricaceae > Njordibacter. The sequence goes on along the minus strand of DNNY01000042.1, from coordinate 3,038 downwards.
GGTGCAAGCGTTATCAGTACGATAGTCATGTACAACAATATCACCAGCGATAATTTTCGCCTTAATATCATTTACACGTGCTTCCATCTGGCTAGTAATTAGCGGACGGTTATGCTCATCTAGAGCCCAGTCAACGCCACCTTCAGCTAAGCCAAGAGTTACTGGGCCAGCTTGCCAATTGTTTTCCATGGCTGAGGTGTAGCTTAGGTATGTCGCTTCACCAACACGCTTAACCATTGAGGTTAGCATGGTGCCTGGATGCAAATGGTTTTGGTTAGAGTCGACACCAATCGCATATTTACCCGCATCAGCTGCAGCCTGATAAACACCAGTACCTGTTCCACCTGCGGCAGCAAAGATTACATCAGCACCGGATTCCATCTGGCTACGCGTTAATTCAGCACCCTTTGAAGGATTACCAAAAGCAGCTGGTGTAGAACCAGTCATATTTTGTATAACTTTAATATCAGCATTTTGGTACTTAGCACCTTGCTCATAGCCACAACCGAAGGCAGAGATTAATGGAATATCCATACCACCGACAAAACCTAAAACACCAGATTCAGATTTCATTGCAGCCAAAACACCCACAAGGAAAGAACCCTCGTGTTCTTTAAAGCCTACGTTTTGTACGTTAGGTTCTGGAGCCCAACCATCAATCAAAGTGAATTGGGTGTCTGGATATTCTTGGGCAGCTGCAAGTACAGCATTGGTCTGAGAGAAACCAACTGCTACAATTGGGCTATGGCCACGCTTAGCCAAACGCTTTAGGTATTGTTCAACTTGAGCCAAGTTGGTTGGCTCAGCTTCTTTTACTTCAATGCCCGTTTCGTCCATAAAACGTTTAACGCCATTGTTCCATACCGCTTCACTAAAAGACTTATCGAATTTACCAGCGTCACTATATACTACAGCTGGATTAATATCAGCCGCCATAGCAGAAAGTGACAGAGCGCTGGTTGCAATTGCCAAACTCACGCCTTTTATAGTCTTACTTATCAGAGTGTTTTTCATAGATTGCTCCTTGTTAAAAGTATCGGATACCCGATTCGTATATATTTTTAACACCCTTTGGTTAATCACCGTAGGGGGTCCAAATATTCTTTACTTCAATTGCTTGGCGCAAAAATTCCTTACCCTGACCTTGTTTATCACACAGCCAGTCACGATCATTATCATCATGACACCAGGTGGTTTTTAGATTTTCTGCACTTGTATATTCCACTTGTTTAATTGTTTCAGCATCAGCCCAACACCAAATTCCATCAACCTCAGCATGGCCAGCTAATTGTGTAGCTAAGTCCAGGCGTGAACCAGTAACAATGTTAACAACACCAGCTGGTATATCCGATGTTTCCAAAACTTGTACTAAGTCTAAAATTAAATTAGCAAATCGCTCATTAGCTAATAGGACTATACGATTACCCATAGCTAATGCAGCCGCAATTAAGCTAACACTACTTACTAACGGGCTTTGTTCTGGGGTTACTATAGCCAAGACACCCTTGGCTTCAGGTAAAGCCATGGTCACGCCACGATAGGGTACGTTATGGACATTACCATCATATTTATCAGCCCAAGCCGCATATGTAAACAATCTTTCTATACTAGCAGTAAATTCAGCCTTTGCTTGTTTGGCTGAATGGCCAGTCATAGTTTGCAATTTAGTTATAAACTCAGATTCCCTTAGGGCTAAATTTTCTGCCATAAAATAAAGTATTTGTGCTCTGGTATGGCCTGCCGATACAGACCAAGCTGAGGCTTTTACTGCAGCACTAACAGCATTGCGTATATCTTTGCGATTGCCTGCCCCTACCCAGTCAACTACCTCACCTTTGGCACTATAAACTGGCTGGCTATGCCCTGAATCTGACCTTACCTGTTTACCACCAATATAGAACTTAAGGGTATGGTCTATATTATCTGAGAACGCACCGACTGAGCTCTCTTTAATTTTGGTTAATGGCTTTTGCGCCTTTAAACCTTTAGGCTTAAGGTATTCGTATAGACCCTCTCTGCCGCCCTCACGACCAAACCCTGATTCTTTGACCCCACCAAAACCACAGGCGGCATCAAATTGGTTATGAGTATTAATCCAGACGACGCCAGACTTAATTTTAGGGGCCACATCCAAAGCACGATTGATATTTTCACTCCAAATACTACAAGCGAGACCAAAGCGGCTATTATTGGCTAGACTAACAGCCTCAGATTGGGTTCTAAAACTAATAGCAACCAAAACAGGCCCAAATATCTCTTCTTGAACTAATGGATGACTGGTTTCAACATCCGTAATCAGACTTGGCGGATAATAGTTAGCAGATATATTGGCCTTACAAGTTTGATAGAGCTCACCACCAGCCTTGAGACCAGAAGTCACCATGCTATCAACACGTTGATATTGCTCCTGACTGACTAATGCCCCAATATCCACGGATTTGTCCAGAGGATTACCATAGCTCAGGGTTTGCATGCGCTCTTTTAACTTAGCAATCAACCGTTTTTCAACACTCGCCTGCACGAGTAAACGGGAGCCGGCACAACATACTTCACCTTGGTTAAACCAAATGGCATCAACAATGCCTTCAACGGCTGCATCTAAGTCAGCATCTTCAAAAACGATAAAGGCAGATTTGCCACCTAATTCCAGAGATAGTTTTTTACCCTGTCCCGCTGTAGCTTGACGAATAGCCTTGCCAACTGGTGTAGACCCAGTAAAAGCAACTTTATTCACGCCTTCGTGAGCGGCGAGCAAAGCGCCAGCTTGGCCAGCACCATTAATAATATTGACTACCCCCGCTGGCACCCCTGCTTGCACGCAGAGATGAGCAAATAACATGGCTGTTAGTGGTGTCTGCTCAGCCGGCTTGATAACTAGGGTATTACCCATAGCCAATGCCGGCGCGATTTTCCATGCCAACATCAATAAGGGGAAATTCCAAGGAATAATTTGCCCTACCACGCCAACAGGTTGATAATCTGCAAATTCATCTGCTTGTATTTTTGCCCAACCTGCATGGTGATAAAAGTGACGCACA